>JAHJTI010000130.1 GCA_018829945.1 Pseudomonadota bacterium
AGCATCACCGCCTGGCAATCGGCCTGCTGGATCATCAGTCCGACCCCGGTAATATTTGTCATGAGGGCATCATGGTCCGAATACTCAACGTCCGCATCGGGCATCGAGTCCACAACCAAAACGCTCTCCCCATGCACCTGTTTGGCCGAAACCAGGCGCGGCAAACCAAGCTGTACCTTGATTAATTCCCGGTTGCGTAAAACCCGCGTCTCGTCATCGCCAACATGCAACCCCACATTGCGCGAATGGTATGGGCCACCGCTGGTGCCGCCGTGCCGCGAGAGTGTACCTGCGGAAACATCTTTCGTATGGGAGAAAAAACAGTGCATCAGAACAATTCCAAAAGGAGAGGAGCGACTTTGAAAAACTGGATTATGTTCGAAGTTGGGGGCCGACTTCAAACAGCGGTGTGATCAAAAACGGCTTGACACAAATAAGATTCGATCAGATGACGAAGACTAATGCCCTCCATACACCTTGCTTCGATGTCCAACGTGAAGCACAAGAACAAGAATTTTCTCGTCCTGAATCTCGCAGATAAGGCGGTAATCTTCGATGCGATATTTCCACAGCCCGGCAAGATTCGAGCGTAACGGAGTGCCAAATCGACGAGGATCTTCATCCTTGGCGATCCGTTGAGCAAGAAATTTCAAAATTTTCCTGGCATGTTGCGGATCAAGCCTGTCGAGATCGCGTTCCGCCAGCGCATCAAATTCAACCTTCCATGCCATGGCGTTTCAATATCTCTTCAAGCGTTACGGTCTTGCTTTTCCCTGCACGAATGTCTTCAAGACGTTTTTCGGCCAGGTAAATGTCCTCAATGTCCTCAAGGGACCTTTCAAGTGCTTCGCGCACATAAAAACTCTTTGGCCTGTTCGTAGTCCTGGCAAGAGTATTGAGCCTCTCTTCAATATCGTCCGGCAATCTCACGGTCAGCATGGCATCCTCCTTTTGTAATACAAGTAACACTGGCAATACAAAAAGTCAAGACCCGCGCGACTGCCTGAAGCTTGCACAATCAGAAACAAAAAGAGGGAAGGGCTTGCGCCCTTCCCTCTTCGTTTATCCTCGGTACAACTTTTCTAAAAATCTCTTAGAATGCGGCCTCAAAAGTCAGGTATACCTGATCTGCGCTCTCGATAATTGTCGCGCCAGACATCATAGCCCGGAATCTTTCCGCGTTATCGTTAACATCGAAAGGCATGGTGTTCCAATCCATGGAGCCGGTGTAGTCATAGTCATAGTGCTGGTATCCCAGACGGATGAAGGCCTTACCGAACTTGGAGATAGCCTCGCCGCCAGGGATGTCATAGATACCATACACCTCGTACACGTTACCACGGGTGGCAAGCTTGGAAGCGTACAGATCGTCATGGCCCGGGCTCATGGAAATCCAGTACTTGGAGCCATGGTTGTACTCAGCGCCAACCTTAAAGAGAGAATCAGGGATGTCGTAACGTGCACCAAGATGCACGACGTAGCCGTTTTCTGACTCAGTGTTAGGAACACCTGAGCTCCAATCACTCAACATACCCCGATCATTGGGGTCGGTGCGACTCCAACCAGCAGACAGGAAGTAATTCAGGTTCTCATACTTATCCATATACACGCCGGAGGTATGGTGAATATTGCCAATATTTGCTCTTTCACCATAGCCATCGGGCGGAGCAAGTGATGCAAACGCTGCCAACACTGGATCGCTAAAATCCGGGTAATTGAATACATCCATGGCGGCAAAATACTGTGCATAGAGAAAGCGGTTGCCCTTCTTGTAGATATCCCAGCTCAACCCGGCAAAGTCTGTATCGTTGATGCCGGTGTTATCCTGAGTCACGCCAGCCTCAAAGCCACGGCCCCAGCAGAAACGGACCCGACCCGGCATATCTTGCATGCCGAAGAGGTTGTTGTAGGCATAGCCCATGGA
Organism: Pseudomonadota bacterium; assembly: GCA_018829945.1. Lineage (GTDB taxonomy): Bacteria > Desulfobacterota > Desulfobulbia > Desulfobulbales > Desulfurivibrionaceae > Thiovibrio. Next base: position 1,925 of record JAHJTI010000130.1, read on the forward strand.
AATACCATCAAATGGCCAATCCATGTAAGCAGTGGGGGTGGCCATCCGCTCATCGCTACCCATGCGCAGGTGATTGGGTGGGCCATCGGTGGTGGGTCTGCGGCCGATGGAGAACCAGACCGGAGCGCCGCCGATGTTGTTCCAGTTGACAAAGGCACGGTCCACTTGCAGGGTGCTGTCGGTAGGGGTCCGGGTTGCATTGCCGTCAAAGTTGGGGAAAGAGCCAATAAAACCAGCATTGTCTTCCGGAGTGCTCTGCATACCCCAAGTCTTGTACATGGCCAACCGGCCCTTGAATTCAACATTCTCCAGAGCCTTGGCCCGCAGGTCAAGCCGCATACGATTGGTCATCAGGCTGTTGTTTTTATCCGTAACGGTATTCCACGTCGTGCCGCCATCAGGAGAAACTATCCGATCTCTCGTATAGTAATCCATGCGAGAACGGAAATCACCGCTCCACTGAATACGTGAAGCCAGGTCCCATGTCTCTGAGCGATCCTCCAGAGCTGATATTCTGTCGCTCTGGTCGGTTACCGGAGCAGCCTTTACCTTTGCCATCTCGGACTTCAACTGCTCAAGCTGCCTGGTCAGGGCATCAACCTGCGCCTGAATGTCCGAGGTGCCGGCTGCGCCGCCCGCTCCTGCGAAAGCCACGGCAGGAAGAGCCAGAAGACCGGCCAATGCCAATGTCGAAATTTTTTTCACCATCCCACTTTCTCCTTAAGAAAATAATTGGTAATTCGGGGTAAAAACTCCACCCCCTCCCTTCTCGGTGGCATGCGACGTCCACATGCCACCTTAAGTTTCATGCTCCCCCCTAGGGGGAGGAAGCAAGATCGTGAACTTGTTTTTATTTGCAGCCGCAAGCCTTTCGGGTCATTCCGGCGAAAAACATAATCCAGAATCCCAGCAATGGTTCGAACACTCAACCCGGATTTTCACGGCGTGTCGGCTTGCCTGTAATTCTCCATAAAAATAAAGAATTATAAGTTGTTACCGCAGTCCGGCTCGGTTGTCAAAGTAAAAATGTATAAATTATTATACTTTTCAATAAAAAGCGGTCAGATGTGCGCTGATACAGGTCTGCATGCCCGCATATCCTAGCATCCCTTTACTTCGGCACATATTCTCCAACGGTTGGCCACCTTTTGCTGTACACGACCCTTTCCACCACCTATCTCCGCTGTTATTCGAAAAAAATCTTGCCAGCCTCGCTTGCTATGTATTAAAGGATGATGGACTTGCAACACGTTGGGGCTTGCGTTAAAGCAGTGCTTCGACAGGCTCAGCACGAACGGAATATTCTTCATTCATTACGATTCAGGCGTTCGCCCTGAGTCCTTCGACAAGCTCAGGAGAGCCCTGTCGAAGGGGAATTATTACGTTGCCATGCAGATGGCGCGTGATTTTTGTCTTGGTGTCGCGTTACAACCACCCGGCATTTTCCCATCCGGGAGAGGGGGTAGCAACATCTTGAAACAATATCTCCCCTCCCCAGGCGGGAGGGGTTGGGGGTGGGGGAAACAGCGATGAAGCCACGGCATCCCTTGAATGACCGTGCATTCGAACTTCGCAATACCCTTACTGACGCAGAGCGGCATCTTTGGAAGTATTTACGGAACAGCCAGATTGAAGGTGTTACATTGCCGTCGGCAACAACCGATTGAAATCTATATCGTTGACTTCGTCTCCCTTGAGAAGCGGATCGTCATTGAGCTTGACGGAGGGCAACACGCGGAGACCGAATCCAGAGATCAACAGCGGGATGGTTGTCTTGCCATGAATGGATTCACCGTTTTGCGATTCTGAAATAATGAAGTTTTTGAAAACCTGGAGGGAGTGCTGGAAATTATCAGACAGAGGTGTCTCTGTGTTAATTTCTTCCCCCTCACCCCAGCCCTCTCCCGCGGGGGGAGAGGGGGCAATAACACCCCGCGACAGTTTCTCCCCTCCCCCGTGGGCATACTTTGACTCTTAGGGGATGAGTAAAAACACAAGGAAGCCACATGTATTTTCAGGATATCATTCTCGAACTCAGCAAATTTTGGGCGGAACAGGGCTGCGCTTTGCAACAGCCCTATGACATGGAAGTGGGGGCCGGCACCTTTCATCCGGCCACTCTGCTGCGGGCCTTGGGCCCTGAGCCCTGGAAAACCGCTTATGTCCAGCCCTCGCGCCGGCCGACCGATGGCCGTTATGGCGAGAACCCGAACCGGCTCCAGCATTACTACCAGTTTCAGGTAATGATCAAGCCGTCTCCTCCCAATATTCAAGATCTATACATCGAGAGCCTAACCCGCTTCGGCCTGGACCCGCTGGAGCACGATATCCGCTTTGTCGAGGATGACTGGGAATCCCCGACCCTGGGAGCTTCGGGCCTGGGCTGGGAGGTGTGGCTGGACGGCATGGAAATCACCCAGTTCACCTACTTCCAGCAGGCAGGCAGCCTGGAGCTGCACCCAATCACCGTTGAGGTGACCTACGGCCTGGAACGCATTGCCATGTATCTACAAAAGGTGGACAGCGTGTACGATATCGCCTGGAACGCCGAGGTTTCTTACGGAAACATCTTTCATCAGGCCGAGGTGGAGTTTTCCACCTTCAACTTCGAGCAGGCGAATGTAACGGCCCTGCTCTCGTTTTTCGACACCTATGAGTCCGAGGCCCACCGGTTGCTGGATGCGGAGCT
>JAHJTI010000131.1 GCA_018829945.1 Pseudomonadota bacterium
CAAAGGCCAGCCCCTGGGCTGCCGCCCGGAGATAACCTTGGACGGCAAGCAGACCAGGATTCTTCTGGACCAGTTACGTTGCGTGGATAAGCTCCGCCTGGCTGGGAAAATGGGCGAAGTGGATATGGCCTTGTGGCATCCGCTTCTCCTGGAGATGCTGGCCTGACAGCGAATGCCCAAAAGTCAACCCGACCCGGAGTTAGACTCAATAGGTCAACAAATCAACAACATCCCCTCTGGCTCCCGGAACCTGGCCACCACTCTGTCCGAACGGCTACGGGCCAATAAGACAAAGTATCTGAAACTGCTGGCGACTCACCTTGCTTGGGGGGAGAAGAGTGGTGTGGACACCACCGGGATCGAGGAAGAAACGGACTCCTAAAAAATAAATCTGTCCCATTTTTTAGTTTACCCTCAGAGTTGGAGCAGAGTTTTTATATTTAATAGCAAATTTAAACAACGTGTCTGAATATCGGGAAGAAAAAACGAACCGTTTAGCTGCCAATACTGTTCTTCTATTAATATTCTTTATTATAGGACTTGTTCCGTTAACAATATTGTATTGACCCGGATTTCCCCAACTTCCATAAGCACAAATTTCTTGCGATAAAGGTAGTGTTACTTCAATATGTTTGTTCATAAGGCCAACTCCATAAAATGAATTATGGTCGTGAGTTGGATCAAAATAAAACAATGGATTATCACAAGTTAAGAATTTATGATCATCATTGCTTTTAACGAACATCCAGTTCATTTTGTGAAACACTTCAGCAATATATTCAATACTTTTTATAGAAAAATATAGACTAACTTGAGGGTTTGCCTTAACAGTATATTCACCCTTCAACACGAATTGACGTATATCCTCAGCTGTTAAATCGCTATCGCTGCCAGTCTTTTCTATAAACCGATTATAGCTTTCTTCAAATGCATCCTTATTCTTTGCGAGCATTATCTGTGATTTTAACATTACGTCTGCAATCGCTTTCTCAATATTATTGCGATGATTTGGCACTCTAATCATCATAGACGAGGCAAAAGTACAAAATTTAGCAATATCTTCCTGTTTTAAGGTTTCGCCCTCGTGAATTTTCCTAATAACAGCGGAGGTATCTGTTTCGATGATTCCGTAAAGGTTTTCAACAGTTTCAGTATCTTTTTCTCCATCTTCCAACAGAAATGTATGATAGTGCTTTTCGCACGCAATATTCGCTGGTGTTGCATCAAACACGTTTTCTTCGTCTTTATCAAACACCCAGACCGTATTGCCTTTTTCAAGATCTGTAAATCCTCGGAGATAAAATCTCGGAATGTAGTGATGGCGTACTTTGGTCATTTACTTGTTTTATACCCCCAAAAAATGGGCTATTTTTTTCTGCAGAAACGTAAACGTCCAGCAGTGCCGCAGATGCGCGGAAGAGGCCGGTTCGCCATACTCCAGTATGCGAACCGACCGATGACAAAGCAGATGCGGTGCTGCTGGACGTTTACATTTAATACATCTCGTATTTGGCCAATACCCCATCCAACCCGCCGTTACTCAGCGGCTTCTTCCAGGCAGGCTTAAGCCCGATCTTCTTCACCAGCTCCCGGTCGCCGAAATAGAGATACGCCGTGGAGCCGGTGCATTTATGTTTGAGAAAACTGCCCAGCTCACCCACCAGAGCGGCGGCCTCTTCCTGGGCTCCGAGCCGGACCCCGTAGGGTGGGTTGGAAACGATGACCGCATCGTTGATCGGCTCAAGCTCCTGAAAGCGGCTGGTGTGGACCGGGACCTCTTTGCCGTAGGGGAGCTGGCCGAGATTGATCCGCGCCGCCCGCACCGCCAGTTTCGCCGCATCGCTGCCCGTAATCAAGCCATCGGGCAATGGGCGGATCAACGAATCCGCATCTTTCTTCACCCGCTGCCACGCCTCGGGCTCAAAATCGGGCATGCGCATAAAACCGAAGCTCTCCCGCAGATACGAGGCGGGAATCCGGCAATAGCGCATCAGCCCCTCGCAGAGCAGGGTGCCTGAGCCGCACATCGGGTCGATCAGTGTGCGCTCGCCGTTCCATTCCGTCAGATCGAGGATCGCCGCAGCCAGGGATTCCTGGATAGGGGCTTCCACCGTTTCCTGCCGATAGCCGCGCCGGTGCAGGGAAGCACCCGAGACGTCAAGGCTGATCACCGCCGTGTTTTTATGGATATGGAGGTTGAAAACCAGATCGGGGTTGCGCTTGTCCACATTGGGACGACCGCCGAATTTCTCCTGAAACTGATCGACGATGGCATGCTTGAGGCAGAGCGAGGCGTACTGGGAATGGGTGATCTTGCTGTCGCTCACCGTGGCGGTGATGACAAAGGTCTGCTCCCGGTCGAACAGTTCCACCCAGGGGATGGTCAGCGCGGTTTTATACAGGTACTTGGTGCTGTGGCAGTCAAAATGGAGAAGCGGGGCCAGAACGCGGGTGCAGAGCCGGGTCTGGTAGACGATCCGGTACAACGCCTCGGGCGTTGCGGTGAAATAGACACCCCGGTAGACCGGGTTGACCTGGGTCGCGCCTAAGCCGATAAGCTCGCGCTCGGCCAGGGGCTCGACATTCTCCGCCACTTGGGCGAAGTAGCTGCTGTTCTTCTGATAGACAAAGGAGTCCACTCCGTGACCTCACACAACTAAAGATTAATTTCAAAACAAGAGGCGCACGCCTCGAACGAACAATCAGCCGATGGTACACCGAAACACCCGGAAACGCCACAGACAAGCCCAACCTCTTCTTCAGACACCACACCGGATTCCCCACCCGCTTTCTTGTAGGCTCTTATTTACAAGCCGATCCCGGTGTGAGATACTTTTGAAACTTTCTGCGGCCAATATACCCTGATCAGAGCCACACCGGCCCATTTTCCTCAAACCTTCCAACAGGCAGACCTGTGCAGACAAAAAACAGCGACTTTTCCCTGGACGCCTCGGCCAATGAACTCTATGCCCAGCTCTCCGGCATTGACACAACCCGGCGAATTCTCGACCCTGCCCCACGGGAATCCTCCCTCCTTGATCTGCTCGGCGCGGAAGAGCAATGGCTCGATCGCAACCGCCTCATCCTGATTGAGATATGCTGGCTGCTCGCGGATATCCTGCACAAAAACCGTCACCCTTCCCCGGGGCATGGCGATGACCAGGAAAATGCCCTGTGGCTGGCGATAAAACAACTCTCCACCTATCCGCGCTTTGACGGGACCATCTCGATCCGGTACCGGGGCAGCGGCTTTCCCGGTCAGGACGCGGTCCAGGAACAATGCGACTACGAGGTCTCCACCGGTAATCTCCTGCTGGACCTGCAGGTAGCGGGGAGCATGGCCAAGCGGATGGCGGGCCGGCCGGGCTCGGCCATGCCCAACCAATTGCTCGCAGCCTTCAAAGGTTTCAGTGCGCTGGGCATCAACCACTTCTACCTGGACTGCAAGGTTTGCAGCGAGGAAGACAGAACACGCCTCTTGAACTCCCTGCGCGCACTGACCCGCTATTACCGGGAGGCAGGCGAGCCGGGAAACTCGACCGCGCTCGTCTTCGACGAATACAATCTTCCCAACCCCAATCTCACGCTGCTGGCGACGATAAACAAGGTCAACCCGGCTTCGATCCAGAAGCTGGTCCGGGAAATCACCCCGATGCTGTTCGGCCCGGAGCCCAAAGAGGCCCTTGCCGCCTTTCCCACGGTATTCAACGCTATCTTCGCCTTTCCAAAACTCAACGCCCAGTTGAACAAACCGCCCATCGAGGTCAACAACATCCAGCGTCTCATGCCGGGGCAGACCGGCGCTGCGGAAAACCGCAACCAGGCTCTGCTCTCCCGCATGGCCATCGCCAACTACGGGACAAACCCGCGCCAGGTGGCAGAGGTTCTTGCCAGCGTGAGCAGTGGCGGATACCAGAACATCTACATGGGCACCTTGCAAAAACGGCTCACCCTGGCCACCGATTTTCTGAATAAAAGCGAAACCGCGCCCCAATCCGGAAAGGTGCGGGCGGAAGCGCTGCACAACATCGAAACCGGCCTGGAGATGGTTCCCGACGAATTGTATGAGGCCATGGACATTTTCGGGCAGAATCAGGACACAACGAAAACCGGGCAGATATCCAGTCATAATGGTCCGCTGCACGAGGAAATTTCATCCCTGCTCAGCTTTTTCACCCGGCGCTCCGTGATCAAGAAGAAGATGCGCGACATGGTCCGCGGCCAGGTGAAATTCGAGGCGCAGGATTACGCGGTGATTGCCAGAAATTTCAAAATAACCGATGCCCAGGCCGCCCATCTGGTTCAACTGCTCAACGGCTGCTTTGACCAGAACGGCCGTTTTCGGAGAAGCGCTTTTGAAAAAAGCATCCCCGAGTTTGTCCAGTATGAAACAAAGGTCTTTGAATTCCTCTGGCATTACCTGAAAGAGCTTGTTTCCCGGGACGACAGGGTTTCTTTTCTAAACGCCATGCAACATCTTATAGCCAAGCTCGACCGGCCATCGGAGGCGCTGAAAATCCTGCTGGGCGACATCTTCGGCCAACCGCACAGGGTGGGATTTTCCGACCGCAACGGCCTGCTGCTTGCCAATATCCTTATCCGCACCTATAACCAGGAGCTTGGCAACCACATCGAACTCACGCCGGAAGAGGTGCTTCAGGTTAAAATGGGGCTTGATCAGGATATGCTCGGGCAAGCTCTGGCATTTCTTGAGGAGACGCAGGAACAGCTTTTCCGCAAACTCCGGACCATCCATGAGGAACTGCAAAAAACCCTGACCCGGGAAGCCAACGACGCAAACATCCCGCTGCGCTATCTCATAACCCTGGAACGGGAATTGATCATCTTTCTCGCCCTGGTGGGAGGGCCGATCTCCCACAAAATCATCCACGGAGTGGTCAAGGAATACGGCAACCCCGATTCCGGAATGTACGCGTCCCTCAAAAGCCCCGAAGAGTGCAAAAGCTTCCTCCAGTTGCTCCAGGTCGCGGTGCGCGGACTGAAACGATTTTCCGGGATGGAGGATCTCCTGCTGTGTACGATCCTCACCGACCAGGAACCGCGATTCCTTGCCCTATGGGACAACGATTCCCATGTTGCCCTGGTGAAGCGGGTGATGGAGTGGGCGCGCTGAACTCCCCATCTCCCTGACGGTTTCTTTCCTTGCAATTCCGAAAAAGAGTGGGTATTTCTGGCAGCGAAAAGTCAGTTGCTTACCATGCATTCTTTGGGAGAAAACACCATGAACTTCGACTCATTTGAACAGGCATTGCAGGTCTGCATAACCGCCGCTCCAGGCAGCGACGAGCAGGAAGCCGCTCTGATCTACTGCCTGGACAACGCCCCGCCCGAGCTCAAGGACAAGATCGCCGAAGCGTTGGCGAATTTCCACAAGGGGCCGCAGCAGGGCTGCGGATGCGGCTGCAATCACGATCACAGTCACGACTGAAATTACAGCGAATCGGGCACGTTCAGCTTCACCCACCCCCAGCCCCTCCCGTCAAGGGAGGGGAATCACGCATCATCGCATTAACGGGACCAGTAACGCTTGG
>JAHJTI010000132.1 GCA_018829945.1 Pseudomonadota bacterium
GAAATCCGGTGCTTATTACCGGCGAATCGGGCACCGGCAAGGAACTTCTGGCCAGGGCCGTTCATGAGGCAGGTCCTGTCCCTGACGGCCACTATGTCCCGGTCAATGTCGCGTCTGTTTCCGAATCTCTTTTTGAAAGCCAGTTTTTCGGCCATGTCAAAGGAGCCTTCACCGGGGCGACCATGGACTATCCCGGATTTTTTGAGCAGGCCCATGGCGGCACCCTTTTTCTCGATGAGATCGGGGAACTGCCCCTGACGCTGCAGACAAAATTCCTGCGAGTGCTGGAAGAAAAAAAGGTGCTGCGCCTTGGCGACCCGCACCAGATTCCGGTGGATGTTCGGATTGTTTCCGCGACCAACGTGGACCTGGACAAAGCCTGCCAGGATGGTGCCTTTCGCCTGGATCTCATGTACCGCCTCAAGTCCATCCATCTGCATCTGCCGCCCCTGCGGGAACGCGAAGGGGATATCCCTCTCCTTGCCGACCATTTTCTTAAAAAAGCCGCCCTGCGACATGGCAAAGAAACCAAGGGCTTTCAGCCGGATACTCTGGAAATTTTGCAGCAGCAAAGCTACCCGGGCAACATCCGCGAGTTGGCCCAGAAGGTGGAAACCGCAGTGCTTGTCTCCCAGGAGGAATATCTGCCGCCCGAAGCATTCGGGCAAGCGGCCGCCCCTGCCACCACCTTTGCCCGAAAATTATGCAGCCTCAAGGAAGATGCCGACCTGCATACCGCCTTTGTCCTCAGACAGAGCAATGGTGATCGCAACCAAACAGCCGAAATTCTCGGAGTGACTGTCCGCCAGGTACAACGGAAGATTGCCGAGATGAAAAAAGAACCCCACTGGCAGAAGCTGTTTGACGACATTGAGGTCGCCGGTCGGTGACTCCAATGTCGCGCCTCTTTTTCTCCTGAAAAAACAGGCTGTTCTCACCCTACCCCCACCTTTCTATCCCTGATCCCGGGCACAATCGACGACATTTATGTCGCCACGCTCTGTCGCGCCTCCTTTCCACAGCCAACAAAAAAACCTTTTTGTTTCGGCACGATACATATTTCATAGACTGTTTTTTGTTCGTTGGCATCCTCCTTGCTCTATACGGGTTGCAAAGAGGAGCAAATGACGACCATGACCACGATCAAAAAAATCCTTGTAACAGATAACAATGATATCCTGGGCAGTTCCATTGCCCTGCATCTTTACCGGCAAGGGCTCCATGTTTGCAGAACCTGCGAGGTTGATCAGGCCCACAACGTAATCGAGGCTGCGAAAAAAGCAGGGGAGCCCTTCGATCTGGTGATCAGCGACATCCTCACCTCAGGCCGGAACGAGATCACCTTTATCAACTGGCTGCATGCACACCATCCCGAAGTGGCGGTGCTGGTGGTCTCCGGCTTTGGAAACGCGGCAATGCTCGGCACCCTTCTCAGGCCGGCCCGCGATTCCTTTCGGGAAAAACCGGTTCTGCCCCATGAAATTGAGGGCGCCATTCTCGCTTTAGAGAAAAAGAAGCGGGGGCTTCCGGAAATTAGGGCAATGACCCAAGGCTCCGGGGAAATACTGCACCTCACATGTCGGGCAGAAAAAGAACGCGTTGAATTTCACAAAACCAAAGAGGCATGATTATGGACGAACAAACGGAAGCAATCAGCAGAGAAGGCAAATACCTGACCTTTAGTCTCGGGACAGAACAGTATGGCATCGGGATCTTAAAGATCAAGGAAATCATCGGCATGATGCCGGTCACCGCTCTGCCGCAGGCTCCGGATTACCTGAAAGGGGTAATCAATCTGCGGGGCAAGGTAATCCCCATCGTTGACCTGAGAACAAAATTCGCCATGCCCGCCCAGGCGGAGACCGAGCGCACCTGCATCATCGTGGTCGAGGTTGCAGGGCACAGTGCCCACTGCTTGACCGGCTTGGTGGTGGATGCGGTTTCGGAGGTGCTCAACATCAAGAACGAACAGATCGAAGAGCATTCTTCCCTGGGAGATCTCCATTCCGAAAGTGTTTTGGGCCTGGCCAAGATGGAGAGCGGGGTCAAGATCCTGCTGGATATCGATCGGGTGATAAACAGTGAAACTTCCGCAGCCTTGCAGCTTGCTGCCTAGCTGACGGGTAACAATCAAAAACAAGTCATGTTGATTTCAAGCAATCCAACCACAAGGGGACATGCCATGAATAGCAAAAAAACCACCATAAAAACATTGCTCAAGATTGCTTTCGGTTTAGCAGCATTTATAATCTTGGTAATCGGGTCGATATCCTACGTGCAGTTCAACAGCAACCAGGAAAACACGGAAGAAATCTTAAGCAAAGACGCACCGCTTCTTCTGGACACCAATGACCTGGTATCTGGAATGCTTACCTTACGCCGTTATGAAAAAGACTTTTTTCTGAATATCGGCAACCCTGAAAAACAGGCGGAGTACCTTAAAAAACATGCCGCAGACGTTGCGAGCACCTTGACCCTGCTTGACAAAGTGCATTCCACTGCCAAGATCGACGAGGGCCTGACGGACAAGAATGTGCAAGCTTTTGCAGCGATGAGACAAGATATAAAGGCCTATAACGCTGGCTTTTTGCAGGTTGTGAAGCAAGTGCAGGAAGATGCCTCCATCACTCCCCAGCAGGCCAACAAGTTGATGGCGCCGGTAAAACAAAATATCCATAATATTGAAACAACTCTGCCTGAGCAGGAAGAACAGATTAAATCCATGTTTCGCGAGAGCGCCAACACGGTGATGAGCAAGTCCAAAACAGCGAAATTGATCCTTGCCGTGCTGTCGGCAATCGGCTTTGCCTTTATCGCGGCAAGCGGTGTTTTGATCAATCGCCGTATCCTGGGAATAATCGGCGACGTTGCCAGAAACCTGAGTGAAAGTTCACATCAGATCAACGGTGCATCGGCCCAGATTGCAAGCAGCAGCCAGATCCTGGCGGAAGGTGCTTCGGAGCAAGCCGCCTCACTGGAAGAAACCTCCGCTTCCTTGGAAGAGATTTCTGCCACAACCAAACAGAATGCCGAAAACGCCTCGCTGGCAAACACCATGATGCAGGAAGCCTCTTCCACCATCAATACTACCGGGGAGACGATTTCCACCCTGAGCGCCTCCATGATAGACATTGCCCAGGCAAGCAAGGAAACATCCAAGGTCATCAAGACCATTGACGAGATTGCCTTTCAGACCAATCTCCTTGCCTTAAACGCAGCAGTAGAGGCAGCACGGGCAGGTGAATCCGGCGCAGGCTTTGCAGTAGTGGCGGACGAAGTGCGTAACCTTGCCATGCGGGCGGCAGAAGCGGCCAAGAATACGGCCACCCTCATCGAATCAACCCTGGAAAAAGTCAATGCCGGTTCCGACCTCATGGAAAAAACAGGTACGGCCTTTTCAGGGGTGTCTGAAAGCGTTAAAAAAGTAGGCAGCCTTGTCTCTGAAATCGCCGTTGCCTCAAACGAGCAGGCACACGGCATCTCCCAGGTCAACAAGGCAGTTACCGAGATGGACCAAGTCACCCAGCAGAACGCGGCAACAGCAGAGGAATCCGCCAGCGCCTCGGAAGAACTGAGCGCCCAGACTGAGGTCATGAAAAGCGTCACGGCGGATTTGATCGCAGTAGTCGGCCTCAGCATGGATGCTGCCAACTCTGGAGCGGCTCAGCATGCCCGTCCCGAAGAATCCCGTCGGCAAAAGACCCGTCCGGCTCTGCTCCCGAAACGGGCTGCTGCTTCGCAGCGCTTTATCCCGCTTGATGCCGATGATGATTTTGTCGACTTTGCCGCAAAGGCATAGGGCGGAAATCAAATAGCCTGCACAAAAAAAGGCCTGCCTGGATAACCCAGGCAGGCCTTTTTATCTTTTCACTCCCGGTGAAAGCTTCTCAGCCTCAACCCTTGCTGCCACCGATGGCACAAGCCGCGCCGTCTTTTTTGTCGCCGCCTTCCAGACCGGCCACCGAACCAAGGATATACGACCGGGCAATCTTGACCCGCACGTTCTCGGCGATCTCAAGGGTTGCCACCCGCTCGGTCAAACCGGTGATCTTGCCCTGGAGGCCGCCACTGGTCAGGACCTCGTCGCCCTTCTTCAAATTAGCGATAAACTCCTGATGCTCCTTGGCTTTCTTCTGCTGGGGGCGGATCAGGAGGAA
>JAHJTI010000336.1 GCA_018829945.1 Pseudomonadota bacterium
ATCCCGCCGATTGTTCCGCGGAGTGAAATCTCCACCTATTGGAGCATGCCGGTGCATGACTATCTGGTGGCAATCAACACCAATTTTCTGCACTGGGAAACCCTGCCCACCGGTTGGTCCTGGGTGAAGCTCCTCGGCTATGGCGATTTTCTGAATTTTATGCCGATAGCCATCCTCTCCGGGGTCACCATTGTCTGCTATAGTATCATCGCTCCCGGGCTGTTCGCTCGGGGTGACAAGGCCATGGGGTACATGGCCATCGCCGAGGTGGTTATTCTTTCTCTGGCAGCCAGCGGCCTGCTTTCTGTCGGACATTGATTCCGTAACCAATTAGTTTTGTAATAAAAAAGCCATCCCGCCGTAAGGCAGGATGGCTTTTTTTGTTTTGAGCAGGGTGTTTTTATTGTGTTTCAGATCCCGGGTTTTTGGCTCTCCCGATGGGCGATGGCGATTTTTTCCACCAGGGTTTCCAGGTCAATGGGTTTGAGGCAATAGTCGCTGGCCCCGTATTCCAAGCCGTGCATACCTGTTTGCATGCAGGCGTGACCGGTCAACAGGATGACGGGCAGAGTCGGCCATTTTTCCTTGATTTCCCGCAGGCAATCCACGCCATCCCGGTCCGGGAGCATCACATCCAGGACCACGACTCCCGGCCAGCCCGATGCAATAATCGTCAACCCCTCGGCGCAGGTGAGTGCGGTTTTTGCGGAATATCCCCGGCGGATCAGCCTTTTGCAGGTTGTTTCTACGAAATCGGCTTCATCGTCAATGAGCAGTATTTTGAGGTCCGTGGCCATGTTATCCCTCCGTTGTCGGAATGAGCAGGGTGTGCAGATCGGTCATGATTTTTTGGCGGTATCCTGCGGCCATGCCTTCGTCCGTCATGACCATGTCGATCTGACGGGTGTGGATCAGCAGGTATCCGAGGATTTTCAGCCGCTCCAGCAGAAAGGATCCGGGTTTCTTTTCGATCCTGGCAGTCATGGCGTCGACCTTCTGTTCCACCCGGAAACCGAATTCGCTTAATATATCACTGATCAGCCGGATGCGCAGCAACCGGCGGTTTTCGTCCGCAGCCCCGCCCTTGAACTGAAAGCTGACGTAGTTTTCCGTGAGGAATTCACCCAGGTTTGCTTCCACCAGGGCAAAATGGTAACCGAGCCGGACGCTCAGGTTACAGTAGTTTTTCGAGATGAGAAAATAATTTTTTGCCGCCATGGCCGACCGAACGGCCGGATCGAGATTCGGGTTTCTGGTGGACTGAAAGATGATGGAGCCGAACCCGCCAAGGCTGACCGGCGGCGGCCCAGCCCAGGGAAAAGCGGTCATGCCCTGCCAGATGGCGATCATGGGCAGGGAAACGATGTGACCGAGATCGATATAGCGGCTTTCCGGATTAAAATCCGGAGTGAAGCCGTCGTCCAGATCAATCACCCACCATTGGGACGGCGCGTCCACCACCAGTTGCTTGGCAGCCTTGTCGTCAAAACCGTACCGCTCACCGAAATTGAACATCTCGACCACAGCCTTTTCGTGGCAGAAGCGGGTGAGGTCGTGGAGGGTTTTGCAACCATCGGGTCGGAAAAATGGGGAGGTCGGGTCGGTCAGGTTGAGCGGGGTGATGAGGGCCAGGGCCTTGGTGAGGACTTTATATACCGGGCTTCCGACCATGAGGTTCGGTTTGGGCGCGGCCAGGGCCAGGAGGGGTTCAACCCTGCCGGCATATACCTTGCCCGCAGTGGCATCCACCGTGATCAGGGTGTCGTTTGCAAGTACAATCCGGGCCTGTTTCATGCCGAAAATTGCCGGGACCCCAAATTCACGGGCCACGGTGGCGAGATGGGCGGCCATCTGACCGGTTTCGCTGACCACGGCCGCCGCCCGGTTGAGGAGGCTGGCCCATTCCGGATAGGGGGTCTCGATGACCAGTACCGCGCCTTTAGGGAAACGTAGCAGGTCGAGGCTTGAGCGTACATTGAATGCGGGACCATACCCTACTCCCCGGCTGGCACATGCGCCGCCGACAAGAAGCGGTTCGGGCAGATCGGTGGTTGTTGGCTTGTATTCGCTGGATAAGGGCGTTTCTTCCGAGGTGGTGCGACCAAGGGGGCGGCTTTGCAGGATATAGAGCTGGCCGGAGTGGTCGATGGACCATTCGATGTCCTGTGGGGTGCCGAAGTGTTCCTCAAGGCGCACCCCGATTGCCGCAAGTTCGGCAGCCTGGGCATCGGTGAGCGTCCGGCGGGAGCCTGCGGCAGAGGCATTTTCGTCTTCGGCAATCTGCTTGTGCAGAATACGGTAAGGCTGAGTTCGGCTGACCCGGAACTGATCGGTGGCCCCGCTGCCA
>JAHJTI010000133.1 GCA_018829945.1 Pseudomonadota bacterium
CTTGAGGAAATCATGGTCCGCTTTGTCAAGCGGGAGATTGACGTGCTGGTCTGCACCACCATTATTGAGTCCGGACTTGACATCCCTAATGCCAACACCATTGTCATTACCAGGGCGGACCGGCTCGGACTGGCCGAAATCTATCAGCTCCGCGGCAGGGTCGGGCGTGGAAGGGAGCAGGCATATGCCTATCTGCTTGTTCCCTCCCTGGACGGGTTGTCCAAGGATGCTCAGCAGCGTCTGCGGGCGCTCATGGATTATAACGAGCTTGGCGGCGGCTTCAAACTGGCAATGAGCGACCTGCAAATCCGGGGGGGAGGCAATATCCTCGGGATCTCGCAAAGCGGTAATATTGCCGCAGTGGGATATGACCTCTACCTTGAGTTGCTGCAGCAAACCGTTCTCGACTTGAAGCGAAAGGGGGCCAATGCCGCAGAACTGGGACCCGAGCAGATTGAACCTGAAATCAATCTCAAGATATCGGCATTTCTCCCGGAGCGTTATATCCCTGCAACGGAGCAGCGTTACATTGCTTATCGCCGCCTGACCAATGCGGAGCAGGTGGAAGAGCTGATGGACCTCAAGGATGAATTTGCCGACCGGTACGGTCAGTTGCCTCAGGAGGCGATCAACCTGTTTGAAGTGATGGCCTTGAAAGCTTTGCTCAGGCAATTGTGGATCACCAAGTTGGAGCAGGGTCCTGCAAATCTTGTTTTTTCTTTCCACGAGAAGACACCGGTGACACCTGAGAAAATTATGCGTTTTCTTGAAAAACAAAAAAATAAGGCGCGATTCACCCCTGAGGCTCGTTTGATTGTTGCGATTGAATCCGGTGCGTCGCCGGAGAATATACTCCGGAATGCGCAAAATATTCTTGCTTTGTTCGCGGAAGATGACATTTGAAAATGACTGTGGTAGAATTTGTCGGCTAAGAAGCATGTTAAGATTAAAAACAATATTTTCAAACAGTTATGAGTGAATCAGTGAAATTTTCCTTTCATGTTTTATGTGCGTCCCTGTGCATTTTCGTTGTATCCCACACGTCAGTGGCCCGGGCGGAGATGGTGGATCGCATTGTTGCCATTGTCAACGATGATGTCATTACCTTTAGCGATCTTAACCGGGAAGGGGCGGCCCTGTTTCGCCGGATTATTCAGGAGGCTCCTGCGGAACAGGTCGAGCCGACCTTGCTGAAAGCCAGGGAGGACATGCTGTCCAGCCTTATTGATAAGCTCATTGTTGAGCAGCGGGCCAAGAAACTGGGGCTTTCTGTGGGCAATCCCGAAGTGGATAATGCCATCGGCAGAATTATCGAGCGCAACAAAACCACCCCTGAAAAATTCTGGCAGCAGATGGAACTCATGGGTTCCAGCGAGCATGCCTATCGCGAACTTGTAAGGGGGCAGCTTCTGCAGGACCGATTGATCGATTATGAAATCCGTTCACGGGTTGTGGTGAATGAGGAGCGGATTCGTGAATTTTACGATAAGAATTATGCCCAGAAAGTGAAGGAAGACGCTTATCATATTCTGCAGATGGGCTTTGTCTGGAAGGAAGATACGCAAACGGCTAAGGATGATGCATTGCGCCGGGCGGAAGAGGCGCGGAAGCAGGCGCTTGCCGGGCAGGATTTTCGCACCCTGGCGCGTCAGGCATCAGACCTGCCTTCGGCTAAGGATGGCGGCGATATAGGCGTTTTTAAAAAGTCGGAAATGGCATCTTACATGAAAACAAGTATTGCCGGGCTGCAGGTGGGACAGATAAGCGCTGTTCAGGAGACTCCGGCCGGGTATCAGTTTTTCAAGCTTCTTTCAGACAAGGGAGATGTCGGCCTGCAAGCTTCATACGAGGCCGTGAAAGAACAGATCAGGCAGCGTTTGTATGAAGAGGCTTTGAACAGCCAGTTTCAAAAATGGGTAAAGGAGCTTCGTGATCAGGCGTATATTAAAAAAATACTATAGGAATTGCTATACAGGGTCCCAGCGTCCTTGATAGCGGTGTTGGCGGTGATGGTTCGTTATAGCCTTCATGTGTCATGAATTAAACCTGTGGCTTTTGTCTTGTCTGTCCTAATAACCTCTGGATAAGGGATGTCTCACATGACCAAGGACTCAACATCTGCCGATGATGCAACCGGCCAACCTGCAGCTTTGTCACGATCCGAGGAAACCCTTGGCAGTTTTCTGAAAAGACATCGGTTAAGCCAAGGAAAAGAGCTGGATGACATCGCAAAAAAAACGCGCATTCATGCTTCAACGCTTCTGGCCATTGAGGAGGACAATCCCAAGGCTTTACCGGCGGAGGTTTTTGCCAGGGGTTTCATAAAAAATTATGCGCAGTATCTTGGCCTTGACCCCAACGAGGCCCTAGCCTGGTATATCGAACAAAATAACGGAGAAGCCAGGCCAACGGAAAAGATCAATGTTCAGGAGGTTCTTGCCGGAGAGGCTATGGCCGAAGGTCGGACTTTTCCCGGAGGACGTTTCCTCATCTTTCTTGCTGTCGTGGGCGGTCTTTTCTTTGCCGTTTATCTGGTTCTTGGTTTTCTGAATTCAGCCGCTCCTCCAGTGAATACTTCTTCGCAAGACACGATGCATCAGCCCATGGTTGAGCAGCAAACGTCGCCGCCTGCTCCGGTGATCGGCGAGCCTGGGGTGGAAGCCGGTGCGGTTGATATGGGAGCGGAGCAAACGCACTCCCTGACGCCGGGTGAGCCACAGGGCGTGACTCCTTCTGCGCCAGTGGCTGTTCCTGCTACAACAGGGGTGGAGGTGAAGAAACCCTTACCAATATCGGAAAAGGTGGATGGCACTAAGCCCGTAATCGTTCCGCAGGCCTTCAAGGAAAAACCGGGCCAGAGCACGGAGTTGCAGCAGGAGATCAAACCGGCTCCGGCAGCGGTAGCTCCGCCGCCGGTATCCCTGGTGAAAGCCCCGGGGATGAATTATGTGCTTGAGGCAAAGTTCACCGACACGACCTGGCTCTCTGTGCAGATAGACAAAGAAAAGAAGAAGTCCGGTATCTATCAGAAGGGGGATCATCTGGTCTGGCAGGCAGAAAAAAAGATTTCCCTTTTTGTCGGCAACGCCGGAGGCATTGTCCTCAGTCTGAATGGTAAGCCGGTCCCTTCCATCGGCAAGTCAATGGAAAGCGCCCGGGTTTCATTCCCGGCTGAATAACCACAGCATCAGCAGATGTCCTTGCAGCAAAATCCGGCAATTGTCCTTCAAGTTAAAGATCACGGTGATTCGGACAAGATTGTCACCATGTACACCCGGGAGCACGGAAAAATCGTGCTTATCGCCAAGGGTGCCAAGCGCAGCAAGAAGCGTTTCGTTAATAAGCTCGAGCTGTTTTCTCTCCTCCTCATCCATTTTTCGCCAAGCCGTCACAGTTCACTTATGCGTCTGGATCAGGCTGATCTGCTGGCCCCTTTTCCCGCCCTGCGTGGAAACTATGAGCTGTACATAGCCGCCTCGCTTCTCTGCGAGCTTGTCCTGCATTGGACCAGAGAACATGACAGCGATGAAGAATTGTTCCGGTTACTTCTCTGGGCGCTGGAGGGGCTGAGCGTGACTGGAGGTGGTGTCAACCGCACGATCATTTTTTTCCATGTCAAGATGCTGGATATTCTCGGATATCGTCCCGATCTGACAGGATGTCTTGATTGCCATGCGCTTGGCGTGCCGAGGGTTGTGTACCGTTTCAGCCCCTTGCGCAACGGCTTGGTGTGCAGCCGTTGTGAGCCCAATGCCACCGGGAGTTCTCAGCCGCTTTCCATCCAGACCATCCAATTGCTGCGCAGGGTTCAGGATATGGAGCAAGGAAAACTCGAACGGCTCCATTTTTCCCCGGCAGCCACTCGTGAAGCCATTGCCTTGCTGAAACGCTACGACGCCCATCTGTTGCAGCGTGAGGTGCAGTCCTGGAACTTTCTGGACTGAGTGCTAGTCCGCCTTGATTTTCTGGAGGAGCCAGGCCATGTTGCGGCCCAAGTCGCGCATGGTTTTCATGCCTTCTTCGTCGTTGGCCACTTCGCCCGGTTCCCTGCCGATGCCGATATTCCAGTAAGAGGAACCCACCACGATCATCTGTCCAATCAGGAAAAAGGCGTTGAGGGAGTTGAAAACCTGATAAGCACCGGCTCTGCGGACCGCGACCACCCCGGCTCCGGCTTTGCGTTTGTACAGATCACCATTGGCTCGGGATACCATGCCGCATCGCTCGATAAGAGCTTTCATGCCTGCGGAGACATCGGCGAAATAGGTGGGCGACCCCAGAAGAATTCCATCCGCTGCGATCATTTTTTCAATACAGTCGTTGATGATATCCTTTTCAACGGCGCAGCGTTTGTTTTTGTTCTTGAAACACTGATAACAGGCAATACAGCCGGAGATAGGCTGGCCTGACAACTCAACCAGTTCTGTGTCGATTCCTTGCAGCGACATCTCTTCCAGTGCGGTATTGAGCAACTTTGCGGTGTTCCCCCCCTTGCGGGCGCTTCCGTTAAAAGCGACGACTTTCATGGCATCCTCCTCTTGTCTTTTGTAATCACGGTAACGTGGCAGTTGTGCTGTTTTTAGAGTTGTCACGATAGTGTAATCGAGATTGGAAAAGACAGGAAGGGTTTCAGTAAGGAAAAAGACGAGGATAGGGGTTCGAAAGTTCCGGATAAAACAATTTGCTTCCTTAGGAAAAATAAGCGGGCTGTAATCTGCTGTATTGAAGGGCATTTGGCTTTAAATCGGTGCAAATCGCAACCCGTCCTTGACTGTGATCGGAAAGTTGGTTATTTTTCCATGTTCAAGCGAGAGTGGCGGAATTGGTAGACGCACTGGTCTTAGGAACCAGCGCCTTTGGTATGGGGGTTCGACTCCCCCCTCTCGCACCAACA
>JAHJTI010000134.1 GCA_018829945.1 Pseudomonadota bacterium
AAAACGCGGCGGGCTCAAGCTCAACGAGCTGGCGCACAATAAGGACGTTATCTCCTATCTGCGGGTGGTGGCCAATCCCCATGATCATCTTTCCTGGAACCGGCTCCTGCTGCAGCTCGACAAGGTGGGGCCAAAGACAGCCCAGAACATCCTGAGCCGGGTCAAAAGCGCGGATGATCCCCTGGCTGCGCTCAAGGAATACCCGGCCGGTAAAACCTGGCGGGAGGGGCTGGCGGAATTGTTGGAGATGCTTGAGGCGCTTCGGCAGCCGGGCATGATCATGGGCCAGATGTTTGAGCGGATCATGGATTATTACGAACCCATCTTTGAACGGGTCTACCACGACGATTATCCGAGGCGCCGCAGGGATCTGGACGAGTTGGGGAGGGTGATGTCAGGGTATGTCGATTTGCAGGGTTTTCTTGACGACGCATCCCCTGATCCGCCCCAGGCCGGAGCTATTCAGGAGGATGGCGGCAAGCGGCTGGTGCTTTCCACCATCCATTCGGCCAAGGGGCTGGAATGGGACACGGTCTTTATCATCAATCTTGCTGAGGGGCGTTTTCCCTCTTCCCAGGCCGTGCTTCCCGCGCATAAGGAAGAAGAGCGTCGCCTGCTGTATGTGGCTGCTACCCGGGCCCGCAAACAGCTGTATCTTGTGTATCCGCAGGAGGTCATGTCGTACGATTCATCATCGGCTGCGGGCGGGCCTTCCCCTTTTATTCAGGAGCTTCCCCATGCCCTGACCCAGGCGCCTGTCGCTGCTGCATGGCAGCCCCAAACCTCAGCGTATTGCATGGAGCAGGAGGATCGGCCCGATTACAGCATTCCGCCGCTCAAATCTGCGTCTTCGCCTGGATCATCCGCACAGAGCGGGGCTGTGTCAGCCCGGAATATCAAGCTCGGTAACCGGGTGCGGCATCCGTTTTTCGGAGAGGGCGTGGTGGAAAAGGTTGTCAGTTCCAAATCCGTGGAGGTGCTCTTTGCGCGGCACGGGCGAAAAACCCTGCATCTTGACTATGCCAAGCTGGAGCTTGTTTCATGATGATGGCGTTACAAAAAAACCGATCTACTGCGTTGCAGCACATTTGTGTCCATTCGGCATACCATGTGTATGGCCTCATTCGCAAAAGCGCACTGCGCCTCGTATCCCACTCCTTTTGCTTAGCCATTTTTGTCGGTACAACGGATTCGTTGGGAGCACGCCGATGATGAATTATCAAGAGGCGTGGACCTTTCTCGATAACCTGCAGTTTTTTAAGATCAAGCTGGGCCTTGAGAGCATGAACCAGTTCCTCGATGCGGTGGGCAACCCGCACAGGGCTTTGCGTTTCGTGCATGTGGCCGGGACCAACGGCAAGGGCTCTGTTTCCACAACCCTGCAAACGATTCTGACCGGAGCGGGATACAAGGTGGGGCTCTACACCTCGCCGCATTTGAGCAGTGTCCGGGAACGGTTCCGAATAAACGACAGATTCATCTCCGAAGAAGCATTTTCCAGGCATGCCGGCGTGATTCGCGGGGTGTTGGGTGAGAAGCAGATCACCTATTTCGAATTCGCCACGGCCTTGGCCTTGCTCTGGTTTGTTGAGGAGCAGGTGGATGTGGCTATTTTGGAAGTCGGCATGGGGGGGCGGCTCGATGCCACCAATGTAGTCACTCCTCTGGTCAGCGTGATCACCAATGTCAGCATGGACCATGAACAGTATCTCGGCAACACCTTGGCCGCCGTTGCCTTTGAAAAGGCCGGGGTCATCAAGCCCGGTATTCCCGTGGTTTCCGGGGTGGATGCGGACGATAGCCTGACGGTGGTGGAGCAGGCATGCCGGGAGCGTAAGGCCCCTCTGTTTTTACTGGGCAGGGAGTTTGAGGCGGTCCGTGCTTCGGAAGGAAGATGGGAATATAAAGGTATTACGCCCAGTCATTCCCTTGCAGGTCTCCAGTGCCGTCTTAAAGGCGGATATCAGATGGGCAACGCAGCCCTGGCACTGGCGGCGCTGGAAACGATTTCTGCTCTTTTGCCGGTTACCGAAGAGGCCATCAGGCAGGGGCTGCTTTCCGTGCGATGGCCGGGTCGGCTTGAGTATTTTTGTCTTGCGGATGGCAAGGAGGTGGATTGTCCGGCCGAGAGCGTAACGTGTCATACCACCTCTCTGCGGCGCTATTTGCTGGATGGGGCTCATAATCCTGCCGGGGTAGAAAGCCTGCGGGATTCGCTGGCCGGCGAGTTTGTCTATGATCGGCTTATTCTGGTCTGGGGGTGCATGGCGGACAAGGATGTCGGTGCAACCCTGATGAGTATCGCTTCCCTTGCGGACAGGATCATTTTTACCCGGCCTGAAAGCGAGCGTTCGGCAACGGTGGAGCAGCTCACTGCTATACTTTCCGATGAAGAGCGCGACAAAGCGACAGGCACTGCTACGGTTTCCGAGGCTTTGACCCTGGCCGCTGATATGGCGAAAAGCGAGGACCTGATCTGTGTGGCCGGCTCTCTTTATCTGGTAGGGGCAGCGCGAAAGATTCTGCTTGGCGAGGTGGCGCCATGAGTGCAAACGAGAATCTGTATGGCGAGGGTGTGGACGAAGAGGATATCCGCCGCGAACGTGCAAAACCCAGGGAGATACGGAAAAGCAGATGGTGGCAGACCAAATTGTCCTTAGGCGTCTGCTATTATTGCGGCAAAAAAACCCCGGCCAAGCAACTCACCATGGACCACATCGTCCCTCTGGCAAGGGGAGGGACGAGCAGCAAAGGGAATCTCGCCGCCTGCTGCAAGGAATGCAACACCCTGAAGAAAACCATGCTGCCCATCGAGTGGGATGCGTATATGGAACGGTTGGAAAAAAGTGAAAAATGAAAAATTAAAAGTGAAGAGTTAAAGGAAAAAGATGTATTCCTTGCCCTGTTGAGCTGTTCACACTTTTCATTTTTCACTCTTAACTTTTCATTATCTTCAATCCCCCAGGCAGATGCCGATTTCCCTGGCGGTCAGGACTTTATCGCTGTCCAAAGGTACCTTTTTCCGGGTTTTGATCGCATCGGCCAGTGGTACGGCGCTGATTCCCGTGGAATCCAGCGCCACCATGTGATCGAAAATCTCCTGTTCCGCCAACCGAACTGCCGCGCCGCCAAAACGCAGGGCCAGCATCCGGTCGAAGGTGGTGGGCGAGCCGCCGCGCTGCAAATGGCCAAGCACCAGGGAGCGGGTGTCCTTGCCGGTTTTTTCCCGGATCTGTTGCGCCACCCATTCGCCTACCCCACCCAGGAGAACCTCCTGTCTGCCCACTGCGCATTCATTCGTCGATTTGTGGATCACTTCTGCGTTTTTGGCTCTGGCCCCCTCGGCTACCACAACAATGGCATAATGCTTGTGGTGCAGCTCGTTGTCGTTGACCTTGGCGCAGACTTTTTCAATGTCAAAGGGGATCTCCGGGATGAGAATGACATCGGCGCAGCCGGAAATTCCTGAGTTGATGGCAATCCAGCCGGAATCCCTCCCCATGACTTCAACCACCATGACCCGGTCGTGGGATTTGGCGGTGGAATGGAGCCGGTCAAGGGCGTCTGTTGCCGTGGCCACAGCGGTATCGCAGCCAAAGGTCCTTTGGGTCGCCTGCAGGTCGTTGTCGATGGTCTTGGGCACCCCGATCACCGGCATCCCTTTTTCCGTGGCAAAACGGTGGGCGATCTCCAGGCTGCCGTCGCCGCCTACGGCAATATGGCAGGAGAATCCCATTCTGGTAAAGGTTTGCATGACCCGGTCGGAAACATCGCGGAGCTGTACCTCGCCGGCCAGATTTTCAACGGGCATGGCAAAGGGGTTACCCTTGTTGGTCGAACCGAGAATCGTGCCGCCGGTGGGGGTGATGTCTTCAACGATCTCCGGGGTAAGACGGACGAGCTCATCCGGGTCGAGCAGCCCTTTGTAGCCGCCGTGGCTACCGTAGACCTCCCAGCCGCGATAATGGGCCGATTTGGTTACTGCGTAGATAACAGCGTTCAATCCCGGAGCGTCGCCGCCGCCGGTTGATATGACGATTTTTTTCATCTATACGACCTCACACAGTGACAGAGTAAAGAGTGCTTAATTACTGAGGAATTTCTTCTTTTCTTTATAGCGTGAAACAGGCTGAGATCAAAACAAAAAACCAGCCTTGACTTATGCGGGTATATTTCTTAATTTACTGAATAAGAAAAAGATGAAATTACTTTTTTCTTGCCGGCCGAGTTGAGCCGGATATTTTTTTATGAACCTTTTTAGTGAGGAGATCATAGGATGCTTGAAGTAACAGAGCAGGCAGTTGTTAAACTGAAAGCGTACCTGGCCGATAATAATATCGAATCTGCCGTACGTGTTGCGTTGATGCAGGGTGGCTGAGCAGGCCCCTCTCTGGGATTGGCTCTGGATGAG
>JAHJTI010000135.1 GCA_018829945.1 Pseudomonadota bacterium
CCTCTTCTTCGCCGGGGTTCGTCCCGCGATCAACGTCGGTCTTTCCGTATCCCGCGTAGGTGGTGCTGCTCAGGTAAAAGCCATGAAGCAGGTTGCCGGTTCCCTTCGTCTGGATCTGGCTCAGTATCGTGAACTCGCCGCCTTTGCCGGTTTCGGTTCCGATCTTGATGCCGCCACCCAGGCACAGCTGACCCGTGGCGCCCGTCTGGTTGAAATCCTGAAGCAGCCCCAGTATCAGCCGCTGCCCATGGAAAAACAGATCTGCATTCTTTTTGCCGGTACCCGCGGCTATCTCGACACCCTGCCTGTTGACAGCCTGGCTGAGTATGAACAGCAGCTCTATGCACACATCGAGAAAAACCAGCCCAGCATCTATGACGACTTGAAAGAAAAGCAAGCCATCGATGCCGCCCTGGAAGAGAAAATCAGGACCACGCTGCAGGCTTTTGGAGAATCTTTCAAGGCTGCCAAAGGCCTTAAATAAGGGGGGGTAAGGTCTCATGCCGAGCCTAAAAGATGTAAAAACGAAGATTGGTGGGGTGAAGAAAACTTCACAGATCACCAAGGCCATGAACATGGTTGCTGCGGCCAAGCTTCGCGGGGCGCAGCAGAAGATGGAAGATTTCCGTTCCTATGCCGAGAAGTTCAACGCGGCCATGGGCAATCTTTCCTCCGCCATGGATTCCGGCGCTTTTCCGCTCATGGAGAAGCGTGAGGTCAAGACGGTCGAGATTCTGGTGGTTACCTCGGATCGTGGTCTGTGCGGCAGCTTTAACGCCCATATCCTGAAGATGACCGAGAAGCTCATCGCAAGCCTGGAGGCGGAAGGCAAGAAGGTTTCTTTGGTATGTGTGGGTAAGAAGGGCGCCAGCTACTTCCGGAAGACCGGCAAGGTCCGGGTGCGTTATGTCGACCTGATGGGTACCTTTCAGATGTTTAATGCCAGGACCATTGCCCAGGATATCGCCGGAAACTTTCTCTCCGGCGACAGCGATGAAGTTCGCATTGTTTACGGTAAATTTAAGAGCGTAGCCGTGCAACGTCCTGCCGAGCAGATGTTTTTGCCTATTCAGCCGGATGCAGTTGAGGCTACTGAGGCTGTTTCTTCTTCTGCCGGTGCTTACATCTACGAACCGAGCACCGAGGATATCATGGAAGTGCTTCTGCCGCTCTACATGAATGTCATGGTCTACCATGCCATGCTTGAAGTCAGCGCCAGTGAACACGCTGCCCGGATGAGCGCCATGGATAACGCCACAAACGCTTGTAAGGATATCATTCACAGCCTGACCCTGATTTACAATAAGGCGCGGCAGGCTGGCATTACCGCGGAATTGATGGATATTGTCGGCGGCGCAGAGGCCTTGAAGTAACCAGGTGAAATCAGGCTGAATCATTCAGCTGTCATAGATTGTCAATGTACGTACTAGCTGAGGAGGCTTTTTCAATGAGTGAAGCAAGAGTTGGTAAAATTGTTCAGGTCATCGGACCTGTTGTAGACGTTGAGTTTGAGCCGGACAACCTGCCGGAGATCATGAACGCCCTGTTGGTGACCAACAAGGGTATCAGTGACGAACCCAACAACCTGGTTATCGAGGTATCCCTCCATCTTGGCGACAACGTTGTCCGCTGCGTTGCCATGGATCAGACCGACGGCCTGGTTCGCGGTCAGGATTGCACGGATACCGGCAAGTCCATTGAGATTCCCTGCGGCGCTCCGGCCCTTGGCCGGATCATGAACGTTGTCGGTCGTCCGGTTGACGGCATGGGTCCCATTGCTTCCGATAAAATGCGCACCATCCATCGTTCCGCCCCTGCTTTTACCGATCAGTCCACCGAGGTTCACGTTCTGGAAACCGGCATCAAGGTTATCGACCTGCTGGTTCCGTTTCCTCGCGGCGGTAAAATGGGTCTGTTCGGCGGCGCCGGTTGCGGCAAGACCGTTATCATGATGGAGATGGTTAACAACATCGCCATGCATCATGGTGGTATTTCTGTATTCTGCGGCGTTGGCGAGCGTACCCGTGAGGGTAACGATCTCTACCACGAGATGAAAGAGTCCGGCGTATTGCCGAAAGCTGCTCTCGTTTACGGCCAGATGACCGAGCCTCCCGGAGCGCGTTCTCGTGTTGCTCTGACCGGCTTGTCCGCTGCCGAGTATTTCCGTGACGAGGAAGGCCAGGACGTTCTCTTCTTCGTTGACAATATCTTCCGTTTTACCCAGGCCGGCGCCGAAGTTTCCGCGCTTCTTGGCCGTATTCCTTCGGCGGTTGGTTATCAGCCCACTTTGGCCACCGACCTCGGTGCCCTTCAGGAGCGGATCACCTCCACCAACAAGGGTTCCATCACCGCGGTACAGTGCGTTTACGTACCTGCGGACGACTTGACCGATCCGGCTCCTGCCACCACCTTTGCCCATCTTGACGGAACCGTTGTTCTTTCCCGTCAGATCGCAGAGCTTGGCATCTATCCGGCGGTTGATCCCCTGGACTCCACCTCCCGTATCCTCGATCCCAATGTTTTGGGTGAAGAGCATTATCTGGTAGCCCGTGGCGTACAGACCAGTCTTCAGAAGTACAAGGATCTGCAGGATATCATCGCGATTCTTGGTATGGACGAGCTTTCCGAAGAGGATCAGACCCTTGTTACCCGCGCTCGTAAGATCCAGCGGTTCTTGTCCCAGCCCTTCACCGTTGCTGAGACCTTTACCGGCATGGCCGGCAAATACGTCAAGGTTGCCGACACTGTCCGTGGCTTTAAAGAGATCCTGGAAGGCAAGCACGACGAACTGCCCGAGACCGCTTTCTACATGGTAGGCGGCATTGAAGAAGCAGTTGAGAAAGCCAATAAAGAGAAGGCCGCTGCTTAAGGAAAAGACTGACTTGCCGATCTCCTAGAGGATCGGCAAGGACTTGAGGATTACCCCATGGCTGAAAAATTAAAGTTGGAAGTGGTAACTCCCAAAGGGGCCGTAGTGAGCAAGGAGGTTGACATTGTCACCGCTCCCGGTTACGGCGGTGAATTTGGTGTTCTTGCCAACCATGCCCCTTTTCTGAGCACCATCAAGATCGGTGTCTTGACTTACAAGACTGGTGGTCAGGAAGAAACCCTGATGGTGAGTGGTGGTTTTTGTGAAGTGTCCAATAACAAACTGACGTTTCTTGTTGAATCCGCTGAGCGTGGAACAGACATTGATGTGGAGCGCGCTATGCGGGCCAAGGAGCGGGCAGAAAAAAGATTGGCGGAAGCACAGGCGCAGAAGGAAAAGTTTGATCGCGCCCGGGCGGATGCTGCCTTGCAGAGAGCCTTGAGTCGTCTTCGAGTTGCCGAGAGGCGCAAGGCTTCCTGAGGGAAAAGGTATATTGTAATAATTAAAAAGCCGCTCGGTAACGAGCGGCTTTTTTTTATTCGACGCTGGTGCGGGCTGTATTACCTCTCGCTGAGGTTTGCCTCCACGACAAATGCTCCATTCGGGGTTTCAAACGGGATAACAATGGTTGGAGCCGTGGAATAATAGGAGATTTCCACGCCCTTGCCAACGACCATGTTTGGGGTGGCCAGTTCGAATTTGTGATTCAGCTTGGCCAACTGAGCCTTGGCGCCGCCGCAAATCATATTGGTCAACTCGCCAACAGCGTCGACAACCTCATCGTCAATTTTCTCCTTGGGATCTTCCATCAGCATGTTGGCGACAATTTTCAGAATGCATTTTTCGCTGAAGCTGACGATCATGGAGCCGCTGATTTCTGCGGATGTCATGCCGATGATGCCGGTAACCTCTCCATAGGAGGTGGTACCGTCTTTCAGCCGAGGTTTTTGCGGAGTCACCTGGGTCTGCGCCATTGTTTCCAGAACGTTTTTGGCGGCGGTTAAAAACGGATTAATGAATTCTGCTTTCATGGAATATTCCGTTTGTGTTTTCTCTGCTGATTGTTGAAAAAGTATTACTCTAACTTGCGGGATATCCCCTTAATTGTCAAGCGTCATTTGGTATATGCAGGCTCAATTTGAGCCGTACGCATTTTTCCAGATAGGGATATCTGCAGAGGATATATCCAGGCAATTGAGTGGAGTGAAAATTTATGCATGAAATGCATTTGAAAAGATATTATCATGTAAAATTGTGACCTAACCTGTCGTTATTATGATATATATCGGTACTTGTACCGATGGTTTTCAATTTTTTTGGTAGGAGGCAACCATGGAAGCAAAGGAAAGAATGAGCATTTCCCGCCAATTTTCACGGGAATTGCCCGTTGCTGGGCGGATCAAAAATTTTGACGAGGTTGTTTCCGGCTATGAGGCCAAACAAGCTCTGCTAGAAGCAGAGCGCTGCCTGCAATGCAAAAAACCCAAATGCCGTGAAGGTTGCCCTGTCCACAACGATATCCCTGGTTTTATAAAGTTGTTGCGCGAAGGCAAGATCGAGGAGGCGTACTGGTTGGATCGCGAAACGAACTCGCTTCCCGCTATCTGTTCTCGGGTTTGTCCCCATGAATTTCAGTGCGAGGGCCATTGCATCCGCGGCAAGAAAGGCGAGCCGGTAGCCATCGGCATGCTTGAGCGCTACATTGTCGACTGGATGGTGGCCAACAATAAAAACCTGCTTCAGCCCTGCGCCATGCCCAAGGACAAAAAAGTTGCCATAGTCGGTTCCGGTCCGGCCGGTATGTCGGCGGCGTATTATCTGGCCCATGAAGGGTACCATTGCACGATCTTCGAAAGCCTTCCGGTTTTTGGCGGGATGCTCGCAGTCGGGATTCCGGCTTATCGTTTGCCGCGTTCAATCATTGCGGCAGAATGTGAAGCCTTAAAGAACTGCGGGGTGACCTTGGTGCATGGGGTGACCATCGGCAAGGATAAAACCTTGCAGGATTTGCGGGATGAGGGATTTTCTGCTGTTTTCATCGCGCCTGGTGCGCATCTGAGCCGTAAGCTGGGCGTTGATGGAGAAGACCTCAAAGGGGTTGTGCACGGGGTTGATTACCTGCGCAAAATTAATGTCGGTGAAACAATGAATCTGGGGAAAAACGTGGTGGTGGTGGGCGGCGGGAACGTGGCTATCGACTGTGCCCGTACCGCTCTGCGGACAGGCTCTGATAATGTGTTCATCCTGTACCGGCGCTCCAAGGCGGAAATGCCCGCGTCTCAGGCAGAAATTCATCATCTTGAGGAAGAAGGGGTGCGTATCGAGATGCTGGCGGCTCCGGTTGCCATCCATGGCGAGAACGGCAAACTGACCAAGATAGAATGCATCCGCATGGACCTTGGCGCCTGTGATGCATCCGGTCGATGCAGGCCTGTGCCGAAGGAAGGATCGAACTTCATGCTCACCGCTGATGCCATCATCCCGGCGATCAGCCAGGATGTCGACATTACTGCAGGTTCCGGGCTTGATTTCGCCATGACCCGATGGGGCACCTATGTGGTGGATGAGGCGACCATGCAGACCTCTGTGGATTGGGTTTTTGCTGCAGGTGATGCGGTGCTCGGTCCGCAGACTGTGGCCAAGGCTGTGTATCAGGCCAAGGAAGCAGCCGAGTCCATCAAGAGGTATCTGGAGGGCAAAGATCTCAAGGAAGGGCGACAACCGTTTTCCCTCGAGTAGTTTTTTGTTACAGAGACTTTAACGTAAAGCCCCGCCGGTGGAAAACCGGCGGGGCTTTTTTTTTCATGACCAGCAAGGAAAGATGCAATCCATGCGAAAGCGCGCAACTGCACAGGAGAATCAATCATTGCATTTCTGGGAATGAATATCATACAATATGAAACCGTCTGTTTTAGGAAAATCCATCGAGGGCAACCATGACAGAAAACTTGATGTGCAATGTCGGCTGGTACAACAATAAAAAGATTTTGATTGTTGAAGACGAATCGTTGCAGCGCCATTTATTGCACGAATATCTCAGCGAGGCGGGATACGAGGTGATTGAAGCGGTTGACGGTGTGGATGCCCTGGAGAGATTAGCCGTTGACCCTGATATTCGGTTCGTGATCACCGATTTGAAGATGCCGCGGCTGGATGGTTTTGAGCTTATCACCGAGATCAGGAGAAAGCAGCTGCACTATGTCTATATCATGGTGCAAACGCACAGCGATGATGAGGAATCCCTGGAAAGGGCCCTTTCGCTGGGGGCTGATGATTTCCTGAAAAAACCTGTGCGTCCGGTCGAACTGTGCCTGCGGGTCGCAGGCGGGTTCAGGGTGCTCAAGCTTGAAAAATTCGAGGAGCTCATCTTTTTTCTTACCAAGCTTGCCGGGTTGCAGAGTAAGGAGACAGGGAGCCATCTGGACCGGATCTATCATTTTACCAGGGTTCTCGCCCGGGATATTGCCGCCAATTTCCCGGAGCTCGGGCTCACTATTGCCGTGGCGGAAGAGATCGCCAAGGTCAGTCCGCTGCATGACCTGGGAAAGGTCGGCGTTTCGGTGGAGCTGTTGCATAAGTCGGAAAAATTAAATCATAATGAGGTTTGCAGTCTGCAGGACCATGCTCTGGTGGGTGGTCTCCTTATCCAGGAAGTCTACGCACACACCGAGTCGGAATACCTTTTTCTCGCCCAGGAAATTGCCCAGCTCCACCATGAGCGTTGGGACGGCAAGGGGTATCCCCATGGCCTTGCCGGTGACAAAATCCCTCTCTGCGCCCGTATTGTCGCGCTGGCAGATGCCTATGACGCAATGACCAGCAGACGGAGCTATCATGCCGGTCTGAGCCATGAGGATGCGAAACAGGAAATTATTCGAAACGACGGCAAGCAGTTTGATCCCAAGGTCGTTGCGGCCTTCCTGCGGCAGGAATCAGAGTTTGTTAGAATAAAAGAAGAATTTTTGGATAATGATTCGCCGTTGTATCGAAAAATGTAAGAAACGGCCGGCAATGTCAGGGTGAGCCGGAGTCGGGGCGGTATGACAGGCGGAAAATGTCCACACGGAGGAAGAAAACGTGCAACTTGTTGAGGTGATTGCTTCTTCTGAAAACCTGGAAAAATTGCCCGCAATAGTTGCATCTCTCAAGATCGAAAAGTATTGGCCTGCCGGAGGTACAGCGAAGCTGGCCGTCTACCATCTCCTGGTCGAGGAGGAAAAAATCCAGGAACTTCTTGATGCGCTCCAAGGCATTCTCGGCCCGGACGGGAATATTGTTCTGATTACCCCTGAGGCGGTTTTGCCGCACAATGCACCTTCCGAGGAAGAGCTGAAAAAATCCTCTCAGAAAACAACCAGAGAGGAGCTTTACGAAGAGGTGGAAAAAGGCGCACGTCTCGGAAGCAATTTCTTGCTGTTGGTCGCCCTTTCCACCGTGGTTGCTTCCATCGGCATGATCAAGGACAATGTTGCCGTGGTGATCGGGGCAATGGTTATCGCCCCGCTGCTCGGGCCCAACATCGCCCTGGCCCTTTCAACTGCCCTGGGGGACAGCAAGCTGCTGTGGACCGCTGCCAAGTCAAATATTGCAGGTCTGGGTCTGGCAATCGTCATTGCAATCTGTGAGGGGTATTTCTGGCCGGTTTCTTTTGAAAGCCACGAGCTCCTGGCCCGCACCGATGTCGGTCTGGACAGCATTGTTCTGGCTCTCGCTTCCGGGGCTGCTGCGGCCCTCTCCCTGACCACGGGACTCTCCAGCGTTCTGGTCGGGGTGATGGTGGCGGTCGCTCTTCTCCCGCCCGCTGCGGCCCTGGGCCTGATGCTCGGTTCCGGGCAGATGGATCTTGCCATCGGTGCCGGTCTGCTTCTCTCCGTCAATATTGCCTGTGTCAATCTTTCGGCAAAACTCGTCTTCATCTTCAAAGGGATCAAGCCGAGAACCTGGCTCTCCAGCGAAAAGGCACGGGAATCGTCCACTGTGTATCTGCTGATCTGGATCATTTCTCTGGGTGTTCTCACTGCTATTATTCTTGCAATGAAGAAGGGGTAGGTCTGTACATTCCGGGCTGTATTGCGAGGCGGAGTTTTGAGCGGTGGGTTAGTTCTTTGATTTGGGCGAAGAGTACCTGTAATTGGACGCCAGGCTCATGCTTTCAACATATTGGGCCACACCGCTGGAGATGTGGTTGGCCACCTCAGCAAGGTAGGCCGGATTTTTAAGGCGCCTTTCCTCCTCCGGATTGCTCAAGAAAGCGATTTCGGTAAGGATGGCAGGCATCTGGGCGCCGATGAGCACCACGAAAGGCGCCTTCTTGACCCCAAGATTGGAGACATCGCTGAATTTTTTGTTCAGGCCGCCCACCATTTCCTCCTGAACCAATCCGGCAAGCTTGAGAGACTCGTTTATTTTTGAGTTCTGCATGAGATCCAGGAGGATGGACTGCAGATCGGTTATCTGCTTGGCCGAAGTGGCATTTTCCAGAGCCGCCAGCCGCATGGCGTCTTTATTGTTGGTCAGATCAAGCACATAGGTCTCGATTCCTTTGGCGTCATGGTTGGGGGCGGCATTGACATGGATGGAAAGGAACAGGTCGGCTTCCTTGGCATTGGCGATGGCTGTTCGTTCTTCCAGAGGGATGAAGACATCGCGGTCACGGGTGAGGATAACCTCGCAGCCGATTTTTTCTTTAAGTGTCTTGGCAACCCTGAGGGCCACATCGAGAACGATATCTTTTTCCTTGAGGCCGTTCGGGCTGCATGTGCCAGGGTCCTTGCCGCCGTGGCCCGGATCGATGACGATTCTTTTTATGCCCATCACCAACGGCCGCGTCTGGGTCGGGGGTTCCCCCTTGTGCGCGGTGCCGACCTTCTTTCCCTTGGCTGCGATTGTATTCTTGGCGCCACCCTTCGCACTCTTGTCAGCAGCACCACCATCGCTGCTCATCACATCGATTACCACACGGAAGGGATCGGCCAGGGTGAAAACCTTGTAGTCGGAAATATTGGTTTGGGTGTCCAGGACGACGCGCACTGTTTTCGGGTCAAACTGGGCATTTCTGACTCTCCGCAACAGGCCGTCCTCAATGGGGATGCTCCGGACTGTTTCGGGGCTGAGACGGCTGTTGTGCAGGTCAATGTAAATTCTCCGCTGGGCAGTCTTATCCCCGGAAAGAACCTGATGTTTGAAGGTCACCGGGCCGGTGGTTTCGACAACCAGGCGGGTGTAACGGTTATTGGACCAGTGGCGGATGGGAAGCACTGTGGCTTGTTGTCCGGGTTTTTGAGGAGAAAGGTCCTGCTGGGGCGGATCGTTGTCACCGCGCGGGGTAAGGCATTTTTCTCCGGCTTCGATCTGGGGAGAGTCCGGGACCGGGACGGTTTTGAGCTGTAAAAGCTGCTCTTCGGCACCACCGGCCATGTCGCCTTCCGGGTAGATGGCGATGATTTTTGTAAAGGCGCGCGCTGCCTTGCCGGGATCTTTTTTGTCGGCCAGGTAGATGGTGCCGAGAATAAAAAAGGCGTCATCGGCCAGGGCGTTTCCCGGATAGCGGGAGCTCAATTCCTCGTAGGCGGAAATGGCCTGGTCAAGGTCCTTGGATTTGCCGCTCTGTTGAAACATGGTATGGAAGATCTTGCCCAGCATGTAGAGGGATTTCGGAGCGACCTGATGATCGGGCGCTGCCTTGTATATGCTGCGGAAGGCTGTGACGGAGGTGAGCCATCGGCTGCGGTCCTTGCCCTTGTTGCCGGTGGTTAGATCCTGGTAATAGGCCTTGGCCTGATCGTATTGTCTGGCTATGTTATCCTGGTTTGAATCGGGCCGGGACCAGGCCTGCGTGGCGGGCATGAGCAGCAAAAAAATAAAGAGCAACCCGGGGAAAAAAATGCGCAGGCTGTGCGGATTCAGACATGGTATGGTTTGCTTCGCAAACGTTGGTGTCTGGCGTGCGTATTGTTTCACACTACTCCGCATCGGTCAGCCTTTTGAGTTCATAGAGCATATCCAGGGCCTCTCGGGGCGACAATACATCCGGATTGATTTCCCGTAATCTCTGCGCTGCAGGGGATTCTCCTCCACCAAACAGGGAAAGCTGGCCGGTGTGGTGGCTTTTCTTTTTTCTGGGTGAGGTGGCGATGCGCGGTTCTCCCTGGCGGTTGAATTCTCCCTGTTCGATATTATGCAATAATTCCTTGGCTCTGGCAACTACCCGGGGTGGAACGCCAGCCAGGGCGGCAACCTGAATGCCGTAACTGCGATTGGTCCCGCC
>JAHJTI010000136.1 GCA_018829945.1 Pseudomonadota bacterium
ACCTGATTCTCAGCACCGGAGGAACCGGCGTTTCGCCAAGCGACCTGACCCCTGAGGCGACCCGCCCGCTCCTTGATCGGGAAATACCCGGCATCGGTGAAGCCATGCGTCAGGCCAGCCTGCAAAAAACTCCGAATGCCATATTGTCACGGGGAATAGCCGGCACCCGAAAACAGAGTCTGATCATCAATCTTCCGGGCAGCAAAAAAGCGGCCAGAGAGAATCTGGAAGCCGTGCTCCCCGCATTACAGCATGCCATTTACAAAATCAAGGGCGGGAGCAAAGACTGCGGAAGCTGAATCAGCAAAAAAAAAGGCCCACGGGAAACCCGTAAGCCTTGGTCAAAAAAGCCACACACATTATAAATCAGCCGCAATCAACCTCAACGGCCATGGTATCCTTTTTCTTCATGGCGTCAATCTCGCCGATCAGATACGGAGACTCACCCAAGGCAATCAATTGCTGCATACAGTCATCCACCTGTTTTCCATCAACAACCACAACCATACCGATTCCGCAGTTAAAGGTGCGACACATCTCATGGGCTGATATTTTTCCGTTTTTCTGCAGGAAATCAAACACGGGAAGAACATTCCAGCCCTTCTTGTTGATCACCGCCTTGCAGCCTTTGGGCAAAACCCGCGGGATATTGTCGATAATGCCGCCGCCGGTTATATGAACCAGCCCTTTGACCTTGAAATTTTTCACCAGATTCAACAGTGTTTCGCTGTAGATCCTGGTCGGCCGCAACAATTCTTCTCCGAGAGTACAACCGAACTCTTCAATTTTATCGTTGACGCTGAGCCCCATTTCCTCGAAACAGATTTTGCGTACAAGAGAAAATCCGTTACTGTGCACTCCGCTTGAGGCAAGACCGATCAATTTATCGCCGACGCTTATCTCGGAGCCGTCAATCAGCTTTTCACGCTCGCAGATTCCAACCACGAAGCCGGCGATGTCATAATCCCCAGCCTGATACAGGCCGGGCATCTCAGCCGTTTCTCCGCCTATCAAAGAGCATTTGGAAATCTCGCAGCCTTTGGCGATTCCTTTGACCACATCGGTAGCAACTCCGAGATCAAGGCCACCGGTGGCAAAATAATCAAGAAAGAAAAGAGGCTGCGCGCCACAGACGATAATATCGTTCACACACATGGCAACAAGATCAATGCCGATGGTGTCATGTTTGTTGCACATGTCGGCAATCTTCAGCTTGGTCCCGACTCCATCGGTTGACGACACCAGAACCGGATCCTGGAACTTGCCGCCACCCAGGGCGAACAATCCGCCAAAGCCACCAATGCCGGTAAGCACGCCAGGGCGAAAAGTAGAGGCGACGATAGGCTTGATGGCGTCAACAAAGGCATTACCCTTGTCAATATCAACCCCTGCTTCCGCGTAACGAGAAATCTCTTTCTTTGCCATAATCGTCTTTAATAATCCCAAATTCTCAATCTTATAAAAAAAGAAGCGCCGAATAAAAATCCGTGCTGTGCGTTCGTGTCTCTCTCCGGAACAACACCGGTCTATGCCGCTTTTGCTCCGACTCTTCATTACTTTTTAGCGAGACCATCTTTAATAACCATACCCGCAAAAGTCAACCAGTTTTCCTGTAACCCACTGAGGACACAGGCTTGCACGCCGCATCCACAAGATGCAACCCAAGCCGTCACCTCGTCTGAAAGTGTACTCTGTTCACCCGGTTAAACTCAAGCGCATTTCATTATTATCTGACAGAATTGCCAGGAGCCCCTGCCAAACCGCTGTTGCATCTAAAAATCATCTGGGCAGTTGACCTCCCTCGTATTGTGCATTATTCTACGCTGATGAAGTTTTTAATGAAATACCGAGTTTCTCTTGTTGTGTTCCTGCTGCTCCTTGGCGTGTGCTTTTTTGTCTTAACTATACAAAGCACCTCCCCAGCTTCGTGAACCAATAAAGCATTAGCGCCCCGGGCCGGAGCGCCACTCAACCAGTAAGCACTTCCCCTCACTGACACCAGAGGCTATGCGCCTACGGAGGATATCACCATGGATATTGAACGATGCATCAAACTTGCCAGCGAAGAACACCACTGTCCTTATTGCAAGGAGCGTCTTTCCTGTTGCGAAGCTCCGCCATTTCATATCGGTGACGGTTTAGGCTGGGGATCGGACATCCTGTTCATCTGTCTCAACAATGACTGTTCCATCTTTGCCAAAAGCTGGGAAAAATTTGAGGAACGTTACGGCCACAAGGCCTCCTGCCGCTATATGCTCCTGCCCGGGGAGGACAACGGCATGACCATAATGGTGGGCGGCGCCGACGCCTTTACCGGATCAATAATCGATGTCGCAGCCATCCAGAAACAAAACGAACGCCATACTAAAGAAAAAACGTATACCGAAGAGCTGGAAACCTGTGTGGCGGAAAACAATCTCAACCCGGCCCTCTGCCTTGTTGTTGACAACTGTGCGGATCTTGCAACGCGCAAAAAAGCCTGCGAACTCCTGGTTGATCTGAACAATCTCGACTGCATCGATACGATCCGCAATCATAAGTTCGTCCATGGCGATATCGAGATGCACGCCAATATGTCCATAAGACAGCTTCTGGAAAACAACCACCGGAAAGAATGCCCCTACTGCATGGAGATCATCAAGTCCCAGGCCAAAATGTGCAAGCATTGCAGTAAAGAAGTTTAAGCCCGGCCTCCCCGACTTTGCCCTTGCGAAAGAGAAAACGATTGATTATATAGGGGGCGTTGGTTTCGGGGAGGATATCCCCCATATGGTGAGCGTAGCTCAGCTGGTGGTAGCACCGGGTTGTGGCCTCGGAGGTCGTGGGTTCAAGTCCCATCGCTCACCCCACAAAAAAAGATAAGGGTTTCGCATCACTGCGAAACCCTTTTTTTATTTCCCACCGCTTCGTGCACTGCCAGCGGATCATGATTGTCCGGGCCGGGAAAAAAGTTCTCCCCTTCAGGCATCCGTGCCTTTGCCACGATGCAGCCAGGAAATTTTATCCCACAGACCACGTAGAATCTGCACCTCATGCTCAGTCAATCCCTGACGGGCAAGCATCCGTCGGAAAATACGGACCAGGTGCTCCGGATTCTGAGGATTAAGAAAGCCCACCTCAAGAAGTACCTGACGCATCTGCACAAACATGGCCTCCAGGTTCTTTCCCAGAGCAGGCCGCTTCCCCCGCACCTTTTCCTCCGGCGGAGAAGAAAACTTCAAAGATGCCTCATAAAGACAAACCGTGACGGCCTGTGCCAGATTCATGGAGGGCAGGTCGGCATGGGTGGGAATGGTCACGCAGTATTGGCAAAGATCCAGATCCTCGGTCTTAAGACCCGTATCTTCAGGGCCGAAAACAATTGCCGCCTTGGCGGTTTTTGCCAGAGAGACAATTGTTGTGGCCGCCTCAGCCGGATACAGCAACTCCTCCCGGTATTTACCGAATCGACGGGTCGTGCCCAGAGAGAGATTTCTGTCGGATAAGGCGAGGGCCAAATTTTCATACACACTGACCCGCTCAAGAAGATCGACGGCGGACACCGCCATATTACGGGCTTCCGCCCCAAGATGACTGGCCCTCGGCTGCACCAGGCGCAACTCGCCAAAACCGAAGTTTTTCATAACCCGAGCAACGGATCCTATATTGCCGGCCCCTTTGGGCTCAACCAGAACGACACAAAGATTATTAATAGATAAAGCCATTGGAGGAAGCCCTTTTCAACGCGCACTGACAGAATTATTTTTCAACAAGACAAACCCCGCCCGGAAAGCCTTTCTAAAATTCAGCGAACCTGCAGATTGTCAACAATACCCTTGACTCCGTCTATGGAACGGATCAAGGCGAGAATTTTCTTTTTCTGTTCCTGACTGGAAACGGTGCCGGTCACATTGGCCGAACCGGAGTAGACATCCACATCGATATTAAGCGATCTGACACCGGGTTCCTCCATGAGCCGCGCCTTGATCTTCGCGCCGAGGACCTTATCATCAAGACCTTGCCCCATGCTGCGGGAACCCACTCGAAGCTCATTTTTCACCCGCACGACTCCGGAAATCGATTTGGCAAGAAGCCCTGCCTTGTTCGCCTCCTGCTGCGAGTCAACATATCCGGAAAGAACCACCACTCCGGCTACGGTATCAACATCAATATTGCGGGCCTTGACGTTTTTTTCGCCGATAAGCTCGGTTTTCACCTTGGCGGTGATTGCCGCATCGTCAATCATCGTCCCGGCAGGACGCTCGTCAGTACCCACCGCATACCCGCCTGCCGCTCCCCCACCAACCATGGCGGCGGTACAGCCCAAACTCGTCAACAGCCATCCGCAACACAAAACTCTGAGAAAAAAAATCCGTCCTTTCATCGACCTAATAACCTCCATGTCATTTTGCCTGCTTGCTCCCAACACTTTGTCCGGCAAAAAACACTACCGACGCCATGCAACGTCCGAAAAAAGATTTCCCCCGGGAGATCGCCACTCTTACACGCACAAGTCGCATAATACCAGATAATACCCACACCCGCTCCGTCCCCACACCTTTATTTTACGCCGTGCACCAATATCATTTTTCCCAAAATACATATCCGGCATAATTTCCTGGTGCCAGGTAAAAACCCGGACAACAATTCCTGCCATTGCAACGCTTTCAAGCAACCCAACTCCTCAAACAAGACCATAAACAACAAAAACCGAGCACTCCGTTCTGATAATGGTTTTTCTGTTTTTCACGAAACCAGCTTTTTCTGTGTTTTTTTTATTGCACAAAGATTATAAGCAGGATATGTTGTTGAATCAGAAAAAAATTAAAAAGAAGTAATACCTCTTCATGATATCCATCCAGCCGTGTTATTTCCCCTACTTCGTCAGTCTCCTCACAGTTTCTGCCGACCACATACTTCGTTAAGACAGAAATTATAGTGAAACCTCCCCGGACTGACACATTGTCTCCCTTACCTTGGCGCACCCAATCGTATTCCCAGGCACATTCCGGCACGTTTTCCACAATAACAAAATACATCTCGGTGATCTTGAGAAAGACACCGCTTTACGCGATGCAGTTCCAGTTTACCCAATCAAGCCGCATCGCCACCTGAACAAAGGAGTTCTAATGAGTTTTGATGAGTTTCAGTTTCACCCACATATAATTGCAGGCATTACCGCCTGCGGTTATACCGCCCCAACCCCTATCCAACGTGAGGCCATGCCTCCCATTCTCGCCGGCCGTGATATACTCGGCCTTGCCCAGACAGGCACCGGCAAAACCGCCGCATTTGTACTTCCCCTTCTCCAGCGCCTTCAAGCAGGACCTCGCAAAAAAATACGAGCTCTTATTGTTGCCCCTACCCGGGAGCTTGCCGAGCAGATCCATGAAAATATCGGCACCATGTCCGGTCAGACACGTTTGCGCAGCGTTGTTGTCTATGGCGGCGTCGGCAAGCCGGGCCAGATCAAAAAAATCAGAGAGGGCGCTGAAATCATCGTCGCCTGCCCTGGCCGCCTGCTTGATCATCTGAACGACAAAGCCATCAACCTCCGCGAGGTCGAGGTGCTGGTTCTTGATGAAGCCGATCATATGTTTGACAAGGGTTTTTTGCCGGATATCCGAAGAATCATGAAGCACCTGCCCAACAAACGGCAGAATCTCGTTTTTTCCGCCACCATGCCCGCTGAAATCCGTCATCTGGCGGAAGATATCCTGAATGATCCGGCAACTGTTCAGATCAATCACACCGAGGCCGTGACGACAATCTCCCATGTTCTCTTTCAGGTAACAAAAGAAAACAAAACAGCCATGCTGAAAAGCATCATGTCCCAGGAAAAGATGACAACCACCCTTATCTTTACCAAGACAAAACACAAAGCGAAAAGTCTTGCCCTGCACCTGGAAAAATCCGGATACAGCGCGACATCGCTCCAGGGAAACCTTTCCCAGCAGAAACGCCAGCAGGCGCTGGATGGCTTCAAGAATGGAACGTTTAAGGTTCTGGTTGCCACGGATATCGCCGCACGCGGCATTGATGTCTCCGGGATTTCGCATGTTATCAATTATGATGTTCCGGACACGGTCGAAGCATATACGCACCGAACAGGCCGCACAGGACGGGCCACGAGAACGGGCGAAGCCCTTACTCTGGCAGCTAATGAAGATGTCAGGATGATCCAGACCATCGAGCGCACCCTGGGCAAAAAAATGATCCGCAGAAACGTCACAGGCTTTGTCGCTGACGCTCCCTGCGAAGAACCACTCAAGACACGCGAAGAAAGACCGATACGAAAGAAATATACCCCTGCCAGATCCGGCAGGAACAAGCGCACCAGGGCCACTTCCTTTGATTTCGGCATCCCGGTTCCCGCTCAACGACAGTAAACCGGTTTGGGCAACCAAACCTCCAGCCGGAATATCAAAAGATAGTTCGGCTTTATAACAAAGTGGTTCTCACGTGGAACCGAGTTCAAAGGAGTAGTACAAGATGGCAGAAGGAACAGTGAAGTGGTTTAATGATTCGAAGGGTTTTGGTTTTATTGAGCAGGACGGCGGCAAGGATGTATTCG
Organism: Pseudomonadota bacterium; assembly: GCA_018829945.1. Taxonomy (GTDB): domain Bacteria; phylum Desulfobacterota; class Desulfobulbia; order Desulfobulbales; family Desulfurivibrionaceae; genus Thiovibrio. Next base: position 6,554 of record JAHJTI010000136.1, read on the forward strand.
TACATCATTCCGCAATTCAGGCGCAGGGATTCAAATCTCTGCAGGAAGGCGCTCGGGTAACCTTCGAAGTTGTCGATGG
>JAHJTI010000137.1 GCA_018829945.1 Pseudomonadota bacterium
CACCGATAACGCCGCCCCAACCGTTGATATACTCAACTTCATTACCCTCAAGTTTTGAGGTGACCGGGGTCAGGGTGAGGATGATTTCATCGTTGTCCATGATGGTGCCGATCACTGCCATTCCGATTCCGGACATGAGGGTCGCCGTTGTGACGGTGTAGGTCACCGCACCTGTGGTGCCGTCAACCCTGGATTCAACCTTGTCGATATATTTGACACTGTCGCCTGCGGTAATAAGACCCGGCTGGCCGTTCATGATGCTCAGTTTCGGATTGGCCAGCACATTCGTGTCGCCCTGGGTGTCGAGAAAGTTCAGGGCAAGGGAGAAGGGATTAGCGCCGGTGCCAAGCGCGATGTTGCTCACGACTCGGCCGCCGCTGTTGGCAGTGGCGGCATCGTAGATAATGCCGTTGGGGCCAAAAAGGGTGAAATCGACATTCTTACCGGAAAGGAAGTTAGTCCAGTCGATGCCGCGGCTTTCAGTATTATCGATGGAAACCTCAACGATTTTTGCTTCAATGGAGATTTGCCGATACAACTCTGATTTGAGATTCTCGAGATATACGGCGATTTTCTCAACAAGCGGCCTTGGGGCAGTCACGGTGATCAACCCAATTGGCTTGTCGATGCTGTAATATCCCTTTCCTGCCTGGACATTTCGTTTGGTTGTTGCCGCAGCAGCAGGAGCAGGTGCGGCAGCGGGTTGCTGGGCTCCGCCGGCTGCACCTGCTTGAGCGGGGGGAGTAGTGGTTTCTTCCCATATGCCGAGGATTTGATCGAGATTCGTACTGATGTTGGCCCAAATATCAAAATCGTTTTTCTCGCTGGTGAGCTGGATGTTTCCTTTCAGGCCGCTTGTAGTTGCGCCGCCTCCCAGCACATCTCCGCCGACTCCTGTATTATAGGAGGATTTCATGAACGGCATGGCCACATGGAACTTCTTGGTTTCGCGGTATTTGACCACGATGGAGTTGCCCTGCACCTCATGAAAATAATCCTTTTGTCGGAGAATATTTTCCAGTGACTTGAAAAAATCATCCTCTGCCCGAATATCCACATCCACCATGGCCATCTGGTCAACATCGCTTGCCCAGCTGATGTTCATGCCTTTCAAGGCGGCTAGTCGCTTCATGATGTCGCGTAGCGCCACCGGACCGGCATTGGAGGAAATATCGGCGCCAACCGGTATTGTCGGGCCCTCGCTATTCGCCCCGCCAATATTTTTGGCAGAAGTTTCTTCCAGCATATAGGTCGGTTTCTGGTAGCGGACCGGTAATTGGCCTTCCTCCAGTGTCTTGGCCTGTTTACCTGGCGTCGAAGCTTTTGTCGCAAGCTGATCTTGGCTTGCCGCTGTACTTGAGGCAGGTGCACAACCGGCAATGGGCAGCAGGTAGATCGCCGCACAGACAAACAAGGTGAAGAGGTTTCGAGTAGTTTTTTTCATGATGGCAGTCTTTATACTTTTTTTGAGGTGAAAAAAATTTGTTGGAATCGCCAGAAAGCCGCGCTTACAACAGTGGTCACTCTGTAACTTTTCACATTATGTTACGGACCTGTGTCATCATTCTCTTTTTACGAGCCCATCAAGTTTCAGGTAAAAACCGAAAACGCCTCAACCTGTATTTAATTTGCCGCAGTGATTCTTCCCTTAATGAACTGCAGCAAATCATCCGGCACCGTGTAGCCGGAAAGCAGTACAGCATTGTATGCCGCGACAGCCTGAGCGGAAAGGCCAAGCTTGTCAAGAATCCTGGCCTTGGCCACCAGTGTGTCAAGGGTATCTCCATACAAAGCTTCGTGCCTTGCCAGCAGGGCCAGAGCGCCATTAAAGCTCTGGTACTCCTCGGCAAAGGAAGCATAACTGATCAGCGCTTCGCTGGCAGGCGTATCGCCGCTGATGGCCAGATCAAAATATGTTTTGGCGGCTTCTGTTTTTTTCATGTTGGCCGAGCCGATGGCGGCCTGCAGTGCTGCCCCGGCGTTGGCCGGCTCCAGAGTCAGCGTTGCCTTGGCATAGTGTACGGCCTTGGCATTCATCCCAAGCTGGGTAAGGCACAGCGATGCGATGCGGCTTGAGAGCTGAGCGTTTTCAGGCCAGTTGCTGAAGGCTGCTTCATAGAGAGACAAGGCCTTTTCGTACTGGTTGTTTTTCTCGGCGGCAGTGGCCTGCTGGATGAGGTTTTTCGCTTCGACAACCCCTTTTGGTGTCTCCAGCCGCTGTTGCACGGAAATGGCTTCAACTCTTTCGCCGCCTCTTATGGCAACTGCATCGGCGGCCGCCTTTGGCCACTGAAACTGTTTGGATTTCGGCGAGATGACGATGGTGTTGAACCGTTCTTCTTTTTGCAGGTCTTTAAGGTTGAGAATAATATCCAGGGCAAAATCCCAGGGAATATCGTTGAGTGCAAGGGTTAGGGTGCCGCTGACTCCTTCATCCACAACAATATTTTGGCCGCTGATTTCGCCAAAAAGTCTGAAAACATTGTGGAGATCAATTTTAAAGAAATCCACGGTGATTTTTTGTTTTTCGTATCCGGCAAAGCCAAGACTGTCGGCCTGAGCTTTTTCCGGACCTTTTTTGGCGGGGGCAGGAGTTGCTTTAGGAGTAACAGCTTTTTCCGGTGCCGGTTTTGCTTTTGGCTTTACACTGGAAAGTTTTGGAATGATCAGTTCAGCCGGAGTGTCTGCTGCGACCAGCGCTGGTTCCTGAATTTCCGGAACAATGGGCGGGGCAACCGGCTGCATGGGTTTCGCTTCCTCCTGCGGTGCAGTGGGGCTGGAAACGGTTTGGGCGGCTGCAACGGTAGTGGCTGACGTTTCTGCTATTTTGACGATCAGGCCGTCCGGTCTGTTTTCCAACTCATAGGAGAATAATTCGTTAAGTCCGGAATCAAAAACAATGCGTACCGCGGATTTTCGCTGGGCTGCCCGGATTTTCGCCAGGGCTGTTCCGACCGTATGCTGCAGCATCTTTCCCGGAAGTGTGACATTGGCAATGTCAATATACATTCTGGCCGGGCGCCCGCTGCCCTTCACAAGATGGGCCTTATGGAAATCGCTAACCGGCCCGTTTGTTTTGATGAAAACGCGGGTTTCAGCCGGGTTGGTGGTGTCAATTTCAATATCCTGGAGCATTGATGCCGGACGAATCGAGGTGGCGGCAACGGGTGCGGATTGCTGCTCCGTGGCCGGCTCAACAGCCTCCTGTATCAGCTGAGGAGGCAGGGGCATTGATTTTGCAAAACTGACAACAATATTGTTTCCCTTTCTTTCGATGGTATAGGCCGGGTCATCGGCAAGGTAAATCTCCAGACGGGCAATAGCCGGGTCCTGATCGTTCAAGGCGATGCTTTTAATGTCCTGCACCGGGCCTTGCGGCAGATTTACCGGAATCGCTGCAGAGTCGACAAGCTTGGCGTCGGCAATGTCCAGCACAATCCGCAGGGGGTCGAAAAGCTCGTACATCGTGTAGGTGGGCGTTGTGCGCCCCTGGACGACAAGCTGCATGCCATCGGCAGTCTGGTTGAGGGTAATGCCCGATATTGTGTAGGCCACTTTTGCCTGGGAGGAAGCCTTTTGGGCAAAAGCGGTCCCGGTCAAAAGAAAACAGAATATCATCAGCCCGGAAGAGATACATTTCAGGCGGGTAATAAGGGGTGTCATTATTTTTCTCCCTCTTTGCTTAAGATCATCTCAACTTTGCGGGATGTGTTGTCACCGGTCACATTTTTCAGTGATTGCTCGATGATTACCTTGTCATGTGCGATTTGTATAACTTCCCCTGTTTCCCCAATCTTTGTGCCCTTGCGGAGCACATAGCCGACGCCCGAGGAATCCTGGACCATGGCCAGAAATCCGCGCTTACCGGAAACGATTGCCACCAGTGTCAACTGGGCGGGTTCATATTTTTGTGTTCCCGTGAGTTCCGCCTTAGCCTTCATGATTTCCTGGGTGAGGAAAGGAAAAAAGGGATCGGGCCTTTCCCTATTATACACAAACTGGGGTGTCTGGCCGGTTGCAAGCGTTGTTTCCAGCATCTGGGCAGGGTTGGCGGTGTCTGCGCCTGGCGCGTTAGCTGCGGTCTGGGCTGAGGCATCGTTCCATGTACCCATACAGCACAAGCCTGCAACAAAAGTGACCGTGAGGACAATATTTTTTGAATACACGCTGTTCATCATGATAAATGGTTCTCGCCAGATGCAACGGTTATCGCTCTGTAACCCTTTAATTTCTGTTGCGGACTGTTGCTTCATTCCTATTTCTTGCCGGCCGGTTTGGCGTTGGCCTCAATTTCAGCGGTATCGAGAAAGCGGTAGGTGACCAGTTGAAATGTTGAGTTCAGGATCATTTCTCCGCCCATCTGTTTGGGGGAATCCATCTTGATGTTGTTTACGGAGACAACCCGGGGAAGCTTGCTGATCTTGTCAAGAAAAACGCCCACATTATGGTATGGACCCTGCACCGCGATATCCACCGGAATCTCCGCGTAGAATTGCTGTGGTTTCTCGGCAAGCGGCTTGAAGGAAAGAACATCCAGGCCCGAAGAAGTGGCTTGTCCGGAGATGGTGGACAGGAGCGAGGGTATCTCTTTCTGGTCGGGGAGCAAAAGAGATGCCTCTGCAAACTGGCGTTTCACGTCTTCCATTTCCGCCTTGTGCTTATCAAGGTCGGCGGCGATTTTTTCCACTTTCCGGATCTCTTGTTCGATTCCGGTTTTTCGTGTTTCAAGGGCTTTTATTTCGTTGGCTTTTGGGGAATAGGCAAGAAAAAAGAAGGCCACGCACGGCAAAACCCAGGCCGCCCCGGCGATCATCATCTTTTGTTTCATGTCAAGCAGGCTCAGTTTGCTGTCGAGAAATTTCTCAAACCCTGCCTGTATTTGTATAAGGTCAAGCGCCATGGCTTCTCCCGCCCAAGCTGTTAACTGTTCGGTGTGATGACATTTATTGTGAGAGAAAAAGATTTCAGCTTCTGCTTGGCAACATCCGTCTGGGCAGAACTGGTCAATTCTGTTTTTTCAAAATACTCAGAGGCTTCCAGCTGTTGCATGTACTGGGCAATGGTTTCGTTATCAAGAGCAATGCCCTGCAGTTGCATGCGGCCGGATGCTTGCTGCAGCGAGCTGAGCCACATGCGGCTTGTCGGGGTGCGTGAGGCAACCTCGTCAAGAACCCGCACCGTGACCTGAGCCCCGGCCTGGAGTTTTTTGATGGAGTCGAGCTTCTGCTCCACCATCTGCTTTTCTTTTTTCAGAGTGTCTATCTGTTTCAGGATGGGCTGGTACGATTGCTTTTTTTGCTCAAGCGCAACAAGTTCATTCTGCAGACTGCCGATCTTTCCGGCCATGGCAAACCAGCCGAGAGCAAGTACGAGCAACACCAGAACAAGGATAGAAGAAAACCCCAGCAGTTCGGTTTTCAGGCGATGTCTTTTTTTCATCTGCCTGATCGGCAGGAGGTTGATGCGGATCATGCGGCTATACCTCCACCGGCCTTGTCGCCAGACCGGCGGCAAGAGTCATTTCCGGAGCAATGCTTTTCAGGTAGGCGGGATCAATGGCTCTGCTGTCCACCGTTGCTTGCTTGAATGGATTGAAAATTTCGACCGGGATATCCGTTTCTTTTTCAAAATAATCAGAAAGACCCTGGATTTTTGCTCCGCCACCGCTCAAAACGATTTTCGAGATCGTTTCTTCCGGATGATTTGAATAATAAAAATCGATGGCCCGCTTCACCTCTGTTACCCATTGATTACAGGTATTGGCAAAAAGCTCTTCGAGTTCAGTCCGCTTTTCTTTCGAGACAACTTCTCCTGTTTTTAGGGCCTCTGCCTCTTCAAAGTCGACCCCAAAAAGATTTGCTATCTGCTCGGTTAATTGTCGGCTGCCAAGGACAACGTCCCGGGCCAGAATTGAGGTTCCATGGGAGATTATATTGATGTTCATTTTAGATGCGCCGATATCCACCAGAGCGACATTGTCCGCCAGACCGAAATTTGCCTCAAAGGCATTTTCCAGGGCAAAGGCGTCCACGTCTACGACAACCGGCTGGAGGCCCGCTGTACGAAGCATGTTGAGATAGCCGTCCACAACATCCCGTTTGGCCGCAACCAGCATGACATCCGTGCGATCTTCGGTTGCAGTGTTTGTTTTCAAATCTTGAAAGTCCAGGTAGACGTCTTCAATATCGAAAGGGATATATTGTTCCGCTTCAGATTCGATGTGTTTTTCAAGTTCGTCTTCGGTCATTACCGCCAGGTTTATTTTTTTAACAATGACCGAGTATCCGGAAATGGAGATGGCGACCTTCTTATTTTTGATTTTCAGGTTGTTGACCAGGGAGGTGATAACCTTGCCCACGGCATCAGGGTCCTGCAATGCGCCGTCTTCAAGCGAATCGGGGGGAAGCAGGGCGCTACCCAGAGCGACGAGTTGATAGCCGTTGGCGGTTTCCGCCAGTTCGCAGATTTTAACGGCATGGGAGCCGATATCAAGGCCGAGGGAGAGGGTTTGCCTTTTGAGAAAAGGGATATGCAAGGGTGGCAATTGTAATTTTTTGAAACCGGACTTGCCCATGAGTACCCCGTGACCAAGATTTTCTGATTATGCATATCCGCAGTCCGATATCGGTTGCTGTGCGGAATACTTTCTAACTACGCTTGGTGATTATAATTTTATCTATTTTATTGCATTAGAGACACAAAAGAAACTTGGTGTCAAGAATAAATAACCGATAGATCATGGATTTTTCTCATAAAAATTGAGTAATTGGGCGGAAAGGGAGTGGATTGATCCATGGAAAAAACTTAAAAATATCGACATGTTGTGTTAATCATAAATGGTTGCCACTACAGGTGGTTCGTATTTCCGAATATAATTCAGGACGGTAGCGGCCTGGTCTCCGAATAATTTCTTGGCTGTCTGCATTCAGCCCCTTGTATTTATTTCACTCTTCGCTTATTTTGGGGCCACCTTTTCGGGTGATGAACTTGCCGCCTGACGGCTCTTTTTATCCCTGGATGCAATGATTGTGCGACGAGGATCAAACGTGTTGAGAAAAAATCCTGCCAAAATCACAGAAAAATCTGTTTTACGGGAATATGTCGAGGCAATTATCATTGCCTTGCTGCTGGCCTTTTTCATCAGAACTTTTGTGGTGCAAGCCTTCAAGATCCCTTCCGGCTCCATGATTCCCACCTTATTGATCGGCGATCATATTCTGGTCAATAAATTCGGCTATGGCGTGAAAAACCCGCTGAACGGTTCCGTCTGGATCGCCATGGATGAACCCCAGCGGCATGATGTCATTGTTTTTAAATATCCGCAAAACCCTTCCCAGGACTATATCAAGCGGGTTGTAGGTGTTGCCGGTGACCGGATTGAAGTCGTGCGCAAACAGGTCTTGGTTAACGGGGCCCCTTTTGTCGAGCCGAACGCCGTTAATATGGAAACGGAGATCCTTCCTTCGCCCCGAGACAATATGGAGGCGATAATTGTGCCGCCGCATTCCGTTTTTGTCATGGGAGATAATCGCGACAACAGTCACGACAGCCGATTCTGGGGGGCGGTTGACCTCAGGGCTATCAGGGGCAAGGCTTTTATGCTCTACTGGTCATGGGACAGTGAAAATTTCACGGTGCGCTGGGACCGGATTGGCAAAATAATTCCTTAAGCCGTTGGGCGTCTTGCAAAATTAGAAAAACACCCTGCGACAGGGTCAGTGCGAGCAGTGGCAGCGGCGACGGTGGCGGTTGGGCCTGCCCATTATTGGCATCGTCGCCCATGTGCTGTTGATGGCCTCGGCCATTGTAATGTTATATATTCGCAATATTCCTAAAAAAGTTCTGGACCATTGGCTTCCATTTTTTTTATTCTGAATTGATGCGGAATAACCGCAGCATACTGTATTGAAATCGTAGAGTTGTGTAAAGCTGCGATGTGCACCGTTATTGCTTGGGCATTCTTCTCATTGCGATGTTTGCCTGTTTTGAGGACCAGCACTCGAGGTCATCATAATTTTGGCGCGGAGTAACTCCACCAGTCGCGCTGATATCTTCACGGAAAGAATCGTATGGACGCCGAGTACCGATTCAGCCACAAACATATCCTTGGGCTTGCCGATCTTTCTGCGCAAGATATTCAGGTTGTGTTGCAGACGGCAGAGTCGTTCAAGGAAATTTCCTCCCGTTCCATCAAAAAAGTTCCGACCCTCCGCGGTAAAACCATTATCAATTTTTTCTTTGAGCCCAGCACCCGGACCCGCCTGTCTTTTGAGGTTGCCGCTAAGCGCATGAGCGCGGACACCTTTAATATCTCCAACTCCGGCAGCAGCACGGTTAAAGGGGAAACCCTCATTGACACCGCGCGCAATCTCGCGGCCATGAATCCGGACTGCATCATTCTCAGGCATCCCCGTTCAGGTTCGGCCCGACTGCTGGCCGACCACATCGATGCATCGGTTATCAATGCCGGGGATGGAACCCATGAGCATCCCAGTCAGGGGCTCCTTGACCTGATGACGGTCCGGGAGGCCAAGGGCGGGATCGATGGTCTGAAAATCGCCATTATCGGCGATATCGCCCATAGCAGGGTGGCGCATTCGAATATTATCGGTTTTTCCAAGATGGGGGCATCCGTTACGGTGAGCGGCCCGGCGACCCTGATCCCCCCCGGCATTGAAGAGTTGGGCGCCCGGGTCAGTCGGACGGTGATGGAGGCTGTTGACGGGGCGGATGTCATTATGGCCCTGCGGATTCAAAAAGAGCGGCAGCAGGACCCACTCTTCCCGACCCTGCGGGAATATGCGAAATTTTTCGGAGTTTCTCACAAGGTGGTGGCCGCTGCCAAGCCCGATGCGATCATCATGCATCCCGGTCCTATAAACCGTGGGGTTGAGCTTGATCCCAAGGTTGCCGACGGCAGCCGGTCGGTGATTCTCGAGCAGGTCACCAACGGGGTGGCTGTACGGATGGCTTTGATTTATTTGATAATGGGAGGCGATTAACATGCCCGGACTGATACTGTTAAAGAATGGGCGCGTGATTGATCCGGTGAATGGTATTGATCAAATCCAGGATGTGTTGATCGTTGATGGCAAAATTAAGGCGGTGGGCCAGCCGGGAACACTTTCCGAGCAACCGGGCGGGCTCGTGTTTGACCTGCAGGGAAAGTGGGTGGTGCCGGGGTTGATCGACATGCATGTCCACCTGCGGGAACCCGGCCAGGAATACAAGGAAACCATCGAAACCGGAACCCGCGCAGCCGCTGCGGGGGGATTCACCGCGGTTGCGGCGATGCCGAACACCAAACCGGTTAATGACAACCAGACCGTGACCGTCTTCATTCTGGCAAAGGCGGCGAAAGCCGGTTTCGCCAGGGTGTACCCTGTGGGGGCAATCAGCAGCGGGAGTAAAGGGGATCATCTCGCGGAATTCGGCGAGCTGCGTCAGGCCGGGGCGGTCGGGGTAACCGATGACGGCTTGCCGGTGGGCAACAGCCAGCTCATGCGCCGCGCCCTCGAATATGCGGGAGATCACGATTTGCTGGTTATTTCCCACGCCGAAGAGATGACGCTCAGTCACAGCGGCGCCATGAACGATGGCCCGCTGGCGACCCGGCTCGGTCTGCGGGGAATTCCCCATATCGCGGAAGAAATCATGGTCTATCGCGATCTGGCCCTGGCCGAATTTACCGGGCGCCCCATTCATATCGCCCACGTCAGCACCAGAGAGTCGCTGGCTCTGATCAGGAGGGCCAAGGCAAAAGGGGTTGCTGTTACCGCGGAATCAGCGCCCCATTATTTTACCCTCACCGAGATGGCGGTGGATGGCTATAACACCCTGGCGAAAATGAATCCTCCCCTGCGAACCGAAGCGGATGTCGCTGCGGTCCGGGAGGCTTTACGGGACGGAACCCTTGACGCCATTGCCACGGACCATGCGCCCCATGGCGAGCTAGATAAGGATATGGAATTCGATCTGGCGGCCAACGGTATCATCGGCCTGGAAACAGCGGTGCCGCTCACATTGCAGCTTGTTCGTGACAACCAGCTTGATGCCCGGAGAATGGTGGAATTACTTTCGGTGAATCCGGCCAGGATTCTCGGGGTGGATGGCGGATCGCTGTCCGTGGGAGCGCCGGCGGATATAGCGGTGATCGATCCGGAGAAGAAGTTTGTTTTCAGCGAGGAGAGCATTCAGTCCAAGAGCAGGAATTCACCGTTTCTTGGTTGGGAATTGCAGGGAAAGGCCGTGTTGACCATTATGGATGGCAGGATAACCTGGCAGGAACCGATCAGCTCTTGATGTCCAGCAGACTTCCAAGCATTTCATCCTCAATCTGCACGGTTTTCAGGTTGGCCTGAAAAAAACGGCGGCTTAACATCATGCTGGGCAGCTCTTCGCCCAACTCCACGTTTGATTTTTCAACCAGAGTTTCTCCCTCGGGTGTCTGTTCATACACCATGGGTCCAGGCGTTTGGATCTGTTGCACCACAGCTTCTATGCCCTGCGTAGTTTCCTGTTCCTGCAAGGTGACCCGCGTTTTTTTGTAGCCGTCCGTATTGACGTTGG
>JAHJTI010000002.1 GCA_018829945.1 Pseudomonadota bacterium
GGCTGGTATTCCGATGTGATCCTGCCTGAATCGACCTATCTGGAACGCGACAGCATGATCGCCCAGCAAAAAGGGATGAAACCCCGGCTCATCATGCGCAACAAGGCTATCGAACCACAGGCAGACACCCTCGACCTCTACAGCATCATCAAAGGGCTGGCCACCCGACTCGGACTGGACCAGTACTTCCCGCACAACACCATGCAGGAACTCTGGGCCTGGCAGCTGGAGCCCACCGGCTTCACTCTCGCCGATTTTGAGAAAAAAGGGTTTGTTGAATATGCTGACAAACCGGTGATGTTTGACCGGGAGAAACTCGATGGCAAATTCAAGACACCCTCAGGCAAGATCGAAATCATCAGCCAAAAGCTTGACGAATGGGGATTTCCCTCATGGAAGCCTTACGTGAGCCCGCCAAAACCACCGAAAGGGCAATATCGTCTGGTCTTTGGCCGCTCACCGCTGCACTCTCACAGCCACACCATCAACAATCCCTTGCTCAATGAAATGATGCCGGAGAATACCCTGTGGATCAACACCAGAGAGGCCGGAAAAATGGGAGTTGCTGAAGGGGATTTCGTCGATGTCATCTCCGGGGACGTCACCAGTGTGGTTACGGCCAAGCTGACGGATTTCATCCATCCCGAAGCGGTTTATACCGTGCACGGTTTTGGCCGCCAGATTCCTCTGCAGACTCGGGCCTACCATGCAGGCATGAGCGACCAGAAACTCATGAAGGGCCAGTTGCAGAATATGGACCCCGTGGGTGGCGGCCTTAATCTCTGTGAAACCTTTATCACGGTGCGGAAAAGCTCCAAAAATCATCAACGGAAGGTGGAATTATGAACACCTACACTCTGTATCTCAACAGCAAACGATGCATTGGCTGTCACGGCTGCGTGGTCCACTGCAAAGCCAACAAAGAGTTGCCGGTGGGGCCCATCCTCTGCGAGATAAGCCATGAACCGCTTAAATCGGTGCGGGGAGTTCCCAAAACCGAATTCAAGTTTCGCTCCTGCTACCACTGCGAGGATCCTTTCTGCGTCACCATCTGCCCAACAGCGGCGATGAAAAAGCGGGAAGACGGCATCGTCTATGTGGATGTGCCGAAATGCATCGGCTGCATGGCTTGCGCCGGGGCATGCCCGTGGGGTATCCCCCAGCACAACCCGGAAACAAACAAGGCGGTGAAATGCGATTACTGCATGGATCGACTTGATGCGGGGTTGCAACCGGCCTGTGTGACCAAATGCACCACCCATGCCTTAAAACTCGTTGCCATGAAAGAAATTTAACGTGACCATTAAAACAAACAGGGCGCTGTCCTCTGCGGCAGGGCCCTGCGCGAAAAGAGGTTTCCGTTCAAGCCGCCACTAGCATGGCCTACCAACCCATCAAAAAGACGGACAAAAAGGAGACGGATAATTATGGAAACCGCACAGACACAAATGGTATCTTTTGTCGAAAGGATTCTTCTCGCCACCGATTGCTCCGCTTTCAGCGAAGGCGCCGAACAGGAGGCTATTTTCTTTGCCCAGGCCTGCGGTGCCGAGCTGATAATTCTGCATATCATTGAAGATAATCCTGAATTTTCCACCATCGGTTATGAAACCGTCCGGGAAATGGAAGAAGCGGCCAGAGACCATCTTGAAAAGATCCTGAAGATGGCAGCAAACGAAGAAATCAAGGCGGAAATCGTTATCCGCCATTCGGACGACCCGGTGGCGGTCATTAACGAAGAGGTCCTCAAAAGAAAGATAGACATCGTCATAACGGGACGCCGGGGAAGAAGAGGCCTCAAGAAGCTCTTGATGGGAGTGGTGACGGAGAAGGTCGCCTCCATGGTGCCCTGTAAAACCCTCATCGTTCCCAAGGATTTTGTTCTTGAAGGAGAGGGGGTTCTTCTCGCCACCGATGGCTCAGCACACAGCGAAAATGCCGAAAACGAAGCCATCAACATGGTTTCACGTTGCGATTACCTGAAATATATCTGTGTGTTGTCTGCAGCGGAGAACGCGACAGAGCTTGCCGAGGCGAAAGAACGCGTCCAACGCATCAGCAACAGTATTCGGAAAAAAAACCAAAAGATCACCATCGAAACCGTGGCGGAAATCGGAGCGCCCTGCGACCTGATAGTGCGTAAGGCCAGCGAGAAAAAAGTCGATGTGATCATCATGGGATCCCAGGGGAAAACGGGGTTGCAGCGTTTGCTGATGGGCAGCGTGAGCGCGCAGCTGATCGCTGTTTCGCCGTGTTCGGTGCTGATCACCAAGTGACCGCTTTTGGGGCTTTATTAACCAAAAAGCAATGGAACATTAACGAAAAAAGGGTGCCGGGGAAAACCCGGCACCCTTTTTTTAATCTATTGATTTGCGACAATCTGTTTAATCAACACTCTGGACAGCAAGGGACTTCTGCACCTCAAAAGGCACCGGTGCATACTCCTTGAACCGCCGTTTAAAACTGGCTCTGCCCTGTGTGAGGGATTTGAGCGAGGTGGTGTACTTATACTGTTCGGCCAGCGGGGTCAGGGCCTTGATCACCTGATACCGTCCCTGGGACTCCATCCCGCTGATGATCGACCGCCGCGTCTGAAGATCGCCCATCACCTCCCCCATCACCTCTTCCGGAACCATGATCTCCATCTCGTAGATGGGCTCGAGGATAAGCGGGTCCGCCTGCTTGAAGGCCTCCTTGAAGGCCTGGGCTCCGGCGATCTTAAACGAGATGTCGTTTGAATCCACCGCGTGCATCTTGCCGTCGAAGACCATAACCCGCACGTCCCGCACATGGGAACCGGTCATGGGTCCTTCCTGCATCTTTTCCATGACCCCTCTCTGGATGGAGAGCAGATATTTGGCGTCAATAACTCCGCCCACGATACAATTATAAAAGACAAGTTTGCCACCCCAGGGCAGGTCGATCTCCTCGCGCCCACGCACATTGAGATCAGTTGGATCAGGCGCCCCTTCCACATGGGGTTCGATCCGCAGAGATACCTCGGCGAACTGACCCGAACCGCCAGACTGTTTTTTGTGACGATACATGGCGGTGGCGGCCTTCTGGATCGTCTCTCGATACGGGATCTTCGGTTCCACAAATTCGGTCTTTATCCCGTACACATGCTCCAGACGCCACCGGGCAACCTGCAGGTGCAGCTCTCCCTGCCCCCAGAGGATCAACTGCTTGACCTCCGCAACAAATTCGGCCTTGAGGGTTTGATCCTCTGTCTGCATGTCGCGCAACGCCTCGCCCAGTTTTTCGTCGTCCTTTTTTTCCTTGGCCACAATGGCCGACCGGATGCGCGGTTCGGGAAATTCAATGGGCGCCACGCCCACTTTTTGCTCCTTTCCGTGCAGGGTATGATTGGTGTTCGTGCCTTTCAGTTTCAAGGTCGCGCCGATGTCGCCGGCGGAGAGCTTTTTCACCTGATTGCGTTCCTTGCCATCCATGATGAAGAGCTGGGCCAGCCGCTCGGTATCACCGGTCTGGCAATTGACCAGATCCTGTCCCTCGCTTATCTCGCCGGAACAGACCTTGAAAAAGGTAATCTTGCCGAGATACGGTTCGACCAGAGTCTTGAAAACAAAGAGCGCCGGAGGCCCACTAGGATCGCAGGCAAGTTCCCCGCCGTCAATGGTCTGCTCCGGCAGCATCTCCTGGGCGGAAGGCGCTACGTTGTCGATAAATCCCATCATCCGGCCACTGCCCATATTCTGTTTGGCAGACAGGCAAAAGATAGGAAAGATCTCCCTGTTGCGCATGCCTATCTTGAGCCCCTGACGCATCTCATCCTCATTCAGGCTGCCCTTTTCAAAATAGAGCTCCATCAAGGCTTCATCGTTTTCCGCAGCCTTTTCCACCAACTCATTGTGAAGCTTGTCAGCCTTCTCCTTCTCGTTTTCCGGGATAGGCAGCTTCTCCGGTTTGCCACCCTCGGGCGGAAACCGGTACATGGTCATCTTGAGCAGATCGATGATGGCATTGAATCCCGCACCCTGACTCACCGGATACTGCATCAGCACCGCCGCCTTGCCGAATCGTTCCTGCAAAGAAAAAACCGCCTCATCATAGACGGCCTTGGGATGATCAACCTGATTAATGGCAAAGATGACCGGCTTGCTGAATTTTTCCATCGAGTTCCAAACCAACTCCGTACCAACTTCCACCCCATACTGGGCGTTGATCAGCATGACGCAAGTGTCGGCCACCCGCAGGGCAGAGACGATCTCGCCCACGAAATCGTCCAGA
>JAHJTI010000138.1 GCA_018829945.1 Pseudomonadota bacterium
AGCATTTTGGCCGCCACAATGGCCGCAATGGTGGAACAGGTGGTGGCAATGATGGAGGGGATAAAGATGGCGGCCGGGCTCATTGCTCCTGCGGCGGCACGGATGGTGATCACCCCCAGGGGCAGCAGGGTGACACTGGAGGTGTTGATCGCCAGAAACAGACACATGGCGTTGGTTGCCGTGCCTTTTTCCGGGGCGAGCTTTTCCAGCTCCTGCATGGCCTTGATTCCCATGGGTGTTGCCGCGTTGCCCAAGCCCAGGGCATTGGCCGCCATATTCATGATCATGGCGCTCATGGCCGGATGATCGTGGGGCACGTCGGGAAACAAGCGAACCATCAGGGGGCGCACCTTGCGGGCTATTATCTGCATAAGCCCCCCAGCCTCCGCCACCTTCATGATCCCCAACCAGAGGGCCATGGGTCCGATCAAGCCGATGGCCAGCACGACCGCGTCTTTGGCCGACTCGAACGAGGCGCTGGTAAGGGCGTCCATCCGGTTGGTATAGGCGGCGGTCACCGTGGCCAGCACGACCATGGACAGCCAGATGATATTGATAACCGAAGCTTTCTGTTTCATGTCTCCCCCGTATGCTTTGAGCAAAAAACAGGGTAATCAGAACCCCGACTAAAAAGCCAGGCTTTATTTTTCATTTATACACAGCTTCTGCTATCATAGTAAGGATAAGTAGCATTGGGACTCTACCCTTCCTTTCCCTACACTCGCAGCTGCACTCTGTCGCAGGACAAAAAAGAGAGGCGCACCCCATGGCAGCCATCCATTCCCCCAAAAAAAGAAAACGGTTTTTACATCGCACAGCAACCAGCCTTACGGCGATCTCCATTCTGATGGCTGGCAGTCCGTGCTGGGCGGCGCATGCCAATATCACCGAACTTTCCCTTGAAGAACTGCTTTCCGTGGAAATCACCTCGGTTTCCAAAAAAGCCGAAAAAGCCACAGATGCGGCAGCCGCCGTTTTTGTAATCAATCAGGAAGACATAAAACGCTCGGGAGCAACCTCCATTCCGGAAGTGTTGCGCATGGTCCCTGGGTTGCAGGTGGCGAGGATAGACGCCAACAAATGGGCCATCAGCAGCCGGGGGTTCAACGCCTTTTCCGCAAACAAACTGCTAGTGCTCATGGACGGACGCACTCTGTACAATCCGCTTTTTTCCGGAGTCCTCTGGGATGCCCAGGACACCATGCTTGATGACATCGAAAGAATAGAAGTCATCCGTGGCCCGGGGGCCAGCCTTTGGGGCGCCAACGCGGTCAACGGCGTCATCAATATCATCAGCAAGCACTCTGCGGACACCCAGGGAGGCCTGCTCAGCGCGGGAACCGGCAGCGAGGAAAAAGGCTTTGGCTCCGCCCGGTACGGCGCCAAAATCAATGATCACACCACCTTCCGGGTGTACGGAAAAAATTTCTACCGGGACGCCCTGGAGTTTGCCGACACCAGCAAGGCCAATGACGACTGGCACCAATGGCGCAGCGGCTTCCGGGTGGACAGCACCCCGGACTCCCCCTATTCGTTCACTCTCCAGGGAGACGGATACAACGGCTCGTCGGGCGCAACAACAAATATCCCCACGACAAGCCCGCCCTTCACAACCAACCTCGACAACCCAAGCAATATCAGGGGCGGGGATCTCCTGGCCCGATTAACCAGAAAGGGGAGGGACAATTCGGAGATGTCGCTGCAGGCCTATTACGATCTGGCCCGCAGCAATGACCGGCTATTAGGCGATGACCGACGCACGGCTGACCTGGAATTTCAGCACCGCTTTCAGGCAACACCAAAACAGGAGCTTACCTGGGGCTTGGGAACCCGGTACACCCATGACAGTGTGGAAAACAGCCAGACTTTCTCCTTTGATCCGGCCAACAGAACCGATATGTTGCTCAGCGCCTTTATCCAGGACGAAATCACTCTGGTCGAAGACCTTCTTCGCCTCACCCTTGGCTCCAAATTCGAACACAACGATTACACCGGCTACGAGGTTCAACCCAGCGGCCGCCTGCTGTATACCCCGCACCAGCACCATACCCTCTGGGCCGCGGTAAGCCAGGCGGTGCGAACCCCCTCGCGGGGCGAACACGATATTCGGGTAAGCAGCGCCATTCTCCCAAGTCAGTACATCAGCTTGCCTCCCGGGGATCTGGCGGAAATTGTCATCAACGGAAACGAGGAGTTCAAATCCGAAAAACTCATTGCCTACGAGCTCGGCTATCGGACCCAGGTCCATGAAACGCTTGCTTTTGATGTGGCGGCCTTTTTCAACGACTACAGCCGGTTGCGTACAACCCCGCCGGCGGTAAGTTTTGTAACCGCAAACAGCAATCCTGCCGTGCTCTATCAAGTCAACTATGAAGCCGGGAACACCATGGAAGGGTACACCTATGGATTCGAGCTGGTGGCCGACGCCAAGCCCCTGGACTGGTGGCGACTGCAACTGGCCTATACTTACCTGCGCCTCGATTTGCAGGAAACCGGCCAGGGCCTTTATGCAAGCGAGGATGCCGAAGGAGAAAGCCCCCGCAACCAGGTTTCACTGCGCTCCATGATGGATCTCTCCTCCAGCGTCACCCTGGACACCTGGCTTCGGTATGTGGACAATCTGCCGACCTATGGCATCGACAACTATGTAACCCTCGACGCCCGGATCGGCTGGCAGATCCATCCCCAGGTGGAGCTCTCTCTGGTGGGCCGGAATCTGCTTGATACCGCACAACCCGAATTTGGGTATCTGTTCATCAACACCATCCCTTCGGAAATCGAGCGCAGCGTCTATGCGCAAGCACGTATAACCTTTTAGGCATGGCTCCATGACGACTGGTATTTCACAGAGACAGACAACACCGGGCCGGAGGCGTATCTTCGCGCTCTTCGCATTCCTGTGCTTTTTATGTCTGCCTTTCGACAAGGTTTCCGGGGCAAGTTATGAAGAGTATGAACTCAAGGCCGGATTTCTCTACAATTTTTTCCACTTCATTAAGTGGCCGGACCGCGTTTTCGATTCAGAAAAAAGCCCGTTTGTCCTGGTAATTGTCGGCAGCAATGGAAAAGACCGCACCATTGAACATGCCCTGCAAAACAGCCTGGTCGGCGCACGGCCCCTGAAAATTATCGTAACCAACACTTCCGAGAATCTCGACAAGGCACACATGGTTTTTTTCCTGGAGTCCTATAAAGATTCCGACCTGCCGAAAGCATTGGCCACCTTGAAGGGAAAGCCGGTAATAACCGTGGGCGAGGAAAAAAACTTCATCACCCTTGGCGGCGACATCAACTTTGTGCAAAAGGGAGCAAAAATCAAATTTCAAATCAATCCGGCTTCCGCGGAAAAAAGTGATCTCAAAATCAGTTCACGGCTCCTCATGCTTGCCGTTGCCCCGGAACAATCGGCAACAGAGTACGACAGGCCTATACGCGCAACAGCCCAAGGCATCATAACCTCATACCTGCGCCAGGATTAGGAAACCCCACGGGAACATGGAATACTTCAACGAGCTTCCGATCAGAAAAAAACTCCTGCTTATAATCATGCTCGTTACCGGCGGGGTGCTGTTTTTCGTCAATATTGTCATGTTTTCCTACGATTATTTCACCTTCCGGCACATCCTGGCCAATAATCTGGCTGTCTTGACCAAAGCCATCGCCGAAAACGCAAAATCAGCCGTTGTTTTTTCAGATCAGGACGCCGCCACGGAAACACTGATAGCGCTGCGCGCCGAACCCAGCATCCAATACGCCGCTATCCTCACCCCGGATCAGCGGGTCTTTGCCACCTACGGCACAAACAAAGCGATGGACACGACTCCTTTTCAGCCGCCGAAAATCCCCATCAATACCCCTGTCTTTGGAAGCAATTCCGTCGATTTTCTTACGGAAATAAAACTTCAGGAAAGAACCGTCGGTCTTGTTTTTGCCCGCTCCGACCTCCATGAAGAACAACTCCTGCTCAAACGATATCTTCTGGTCGCCCTCGTGGTCATGGGGACAACTTTCCTGCTCGTCTGGCTGATCACGGGAAAACTCCAACGGATTTTCACCAAGCCCATTGAACAGCTTGCCGCCACGATTCGGGGAGTTGCTCGAAATCGGGATTATTCCTTGCGGGCACCGGTGAAAAGTAAGGATGAGATCGGCATCCTGACCATGGGTTTTAATGAGATGCTCGGGGAAATTGAAAACCGGGACCACGCCCTCACCCAGGCACACAGCGGCCTTGAGAAAAAAATCGAGGAACGGACCCGGGACCTTGTTCTTGCCAAGGAAGCGGCAGAGGCGGCAAGCCAGGCTAAATCTGAATTTCTTGCCAACATGAGCCATGAAATACGCACCCCCATGAACGGGGTCATCGGCATGACCCATCTGGCTCTGCAAACGGAATTGACGGAAGAACAACGAGATTTCCTTGAAACCATTGATCTTTCCGCCAACCGCCTCATCCAGGTCATCAACGATATTCTGGATTTCTCCAAAATAGAAGCGCACAAGCTGGACATCACCTACAGTGACTTCAATCTTCGGGAAACCGTTGAGGATACCACGCAGGAACTGGCGGTCCGGGCGCACGAAAAAAATCTGGAACTGCTCTGCCATATCGAAGCGGATGTTCCGGAATTCCTGATTGGCGACTCCTTTCGTCTCCAGCAGGTTTTAACCAACCTGTTGGGAAACAGCATTAAATTCACCGAATCCGGCCAGATTGTCCTGAATATCCAGCAAAAAGGGGAGTACGACGGGGTTGTTGAACTGCTGTTTGCTGTCTCAGACAATGGCATCGGCATCCCCGAAGACCAACAGCAAAAGATTTTTGACGCCTTCAGCCAGGTGGACAGTTCCATGGCCAGAAAATTCGGCGGCACCGGACTGGGACTCTCTATTTCCTCCCGTCTTGTCCACCTCATGGGTGGGCGCATCTGGCTGGAAAGCACGCCCAATGTCGGCTCCACCTTTTTCTTCACCATCCTCTGCGAAAAACAGTCTGGGGGAAAATCCATTCCGCAGGCATCTCCGGCCTTTTTGAAGGGCAAATCCGTTTTGATTGTGGACGACAATCCCATCAACCAAAAAATACTGCTCCAGAATCTTGCCCAACTTTCCATGAAGGCACAGGCTGTTTCCGGCGGCGCCGAGGCGCTGGAAATTTTACAAAAACACCTTGGGGCAGCAGAACCCTTTGCTCTTGCCATTGTCGATATTCAGATGCCGGACATGGACGGATTCACCCTGATTGAAAAAATCCGGCAGCATCCGGGGTTAACCCTGCTGCCGGTGATCATCCTCACCTCCGCCGGTCTGCCGGAAGACAAGGAAAGAAGCCGTAGTCTCGGGGTTCATGCCTATTTACTCAAACCCTGCCGTCAAAAAGATCTGCTCAAAAGTATCTCCACCGTTTTTGTGCAAGTGACACATCCTTCTCCCGAACCGGAAACGCCTCCAGAGGAAAAAACGAAAAAATTTCATATCCTGCTTGCGGAAGACAATCTCGTAAACCAAAAAGTGGCACAAAAACTGCTCGAAAAAGAAGGGCATTCCGTAGTAATCGCCAATCACGGTCGAGAAGCTGTGGAAAAATACGGCGCCGATCATTTCGACCTGATCCTGATGGATGTGCAGATGCCGGAAATGGACGGTTTCGAGGCAACCGCGAAAATCCGCGCCTCGGAACAAGGAACAACCCGACACATCCCGATTATTGCCTTAACCGCCCATGCCATGAAGGGATACAGCGAAAAATGTCTGGAGGCCGGCATGGACGGGTATGTCACCAAACCTTTCAATATCAAAAATCTCGTGGAACAACTTCACTTGCTTTCTTTGCCTGATCGTCAGAAGAAGGACTGAACACATCCTCGCCATACCCATACGGAGGTATCTGCGCCATGCAATTCCGGAGCGGTTCGCATTTCTCCCGCTTTTATCCTTGTACATTTTAGTTTTCATGTAGCATAATCAAGGGCACACCAACCGTGTGCTACCCGGCTCTGCGAACCCTCCACAACAGATGCGAGGCTTTCCTACAGATGAGCGAAACGCCCCCCCTCCAGCAAGCAGCAACCGGTCTTCCGCCCAACGGCGAAATTCTTGAAGTGGTCACACGGCACATCGGGGCAGGGCTGGCCGTCATTTCCCGCGACTATACGGTTCTCTGGACCAACAAGGTTCTGGAGGATCTTTACGGCGACACCGTGGGCAAAACCTGCTACCGCACCTATCAAAAACAGGAGGGCGTCTGCTCATGGTGCGGGGTCAGCGAGATATTTGGTCAGGGGTCGGAGCGGGTGGTCAGAGAGGTCTCGAGCCATGATAAAGACGGCAATCTCCTCCAGCTTGAAATTATCGCCACCCCGATCCGCGATGCACACGGAAACATCAGCGCAGCCCTGGAACTGGTCCTGCCGATCACCGAGCAGAAACAGAAGGAAAAGTCTCTGGCCGAACTGCTCACCTTCTCGCAAAGCCTGGTCACCACCGCTGACCTGCCCAAACTCTTCCGAAAAGTCACCACCCTTTCCAAAGAATTGCTGCATCTCGATTTCTCCACCCTGATGCTGACAAGCGACGATAAAAAAGCCCTGGTTATCCGCGACACTCTGGGGTTTCCGGAAGAAACCATCGGCCATTATGCCCTGCTCGAGGGCCAGGGCCTTTCCACCCATGTGGTGCATGAAAAAAAACCTGCCGTGGTTGTGGATTTCCAGACGGAAACCCGGTTTGAAATTCCCTCCCTTGTTGTGGAAAAGCACATCCGTTCGGCGCTCTGTGTGCCGATGATGCTCGGCGAAGAGGTCTTCGGAGTGCTGATCGGCCATACCCTGCAGCCGCGAGTTTTCAAAGAAGATACGATCAGCATCTATCAGAGCTTTGCCAATCAGGCGGCGGTGGCGATCAAGAACGCCATGCACATGCATTCCCTGCATGCTTCGGAAAAGAAGTTCCGTACCCTGTTTGACAACACCAATGACGCGATCCTGATCTACAATCTGGACTGCTCTCTGGTCGAAGTAAACCAGGCAACCTGTAAGCGGTTGGGTTACTCGCGGGAAGAACTCCTCGCCCTGCCGATTACGCGGTTCATTGCCCAGCCATATGCCTCCCTGGCCAAAGAGCGTGTTAAACAGGTGAAAAAAACGGGCATGGCCATCTTCGAGTCCGCTCATATCAAAAAAGATGGCTCCATTTTCCCTATTGAACAGAGCTGCAGCCTCATTGATTTTGACGCACAAACGGTGATCCTATGCGTGGCCCGTGATATTTCCCAACGAAAAAACCGTGATCAGGAACGCCTCCGGACCCAGAAACTGGAATCCCTGGGTGTTTTGGCCGGGGGCATTGCCCACGATTTCAACAATCTGCTGAGCGGCATCCTCGGCAATATTTCCCTGGCCAAGGCATCTCTCCCGCAAGCAGGGGAGGTGGCCGAACGTCTGATCGATACGGAAAAAGCCGCCCTCCGGGCCAAAAACCTGACCCAGCAGCTACTCACTTTTGCCAGGGGGGGAGCGCCCATCAAGACAAAGGCCTCCCTGACCGAGATCATTCAAGATGCGGCCGGCTTTGCCGTGCGCGGGACCAAAACGGTATGTGAATACGATTTTGCCGACACCCTCTGGTTGGCCGAGGTGGACACGGGCCAGTTGGGCCAGGTTTTGCAAAATCTGGCGATCAACGCGGTCCACGCCATGCCCGAGGGTGGCACCATCCGCATTGCGGCCCGCAATGTCACCGTTAACCCGGACGAGTTGCCCCTGACTCCGGGCAAGTACGCGCTGATCACCGTCAGGGATCATGGAATCGGCATCCCGCCGGAGCATCTGGCCCAGATCTTTGATCCGTATTTCACCACCAAGCAAAGCAGCAGCGGTCTTGGCCTCGCAGTGGTCTATTCAATTATCGCCAACCACGGCGGTCACATCACCGTGCAGTCCGAAGCCGGGAAAGGCACGCTCTTTTCCATCTATCTGCCTTCAACAGGGAAAAAACCCCCTGTGGAAAAAGCCGTTGAAACACAGGCTCCCTTGACAAAAGGATCTGGCAAGATTCTGGTCATGGACGATGAAGAACTCATCCGCAATGTTTCCATGGCCATGCTCACCAAGCTGGGTTATGAACCCCACACCGCCAGCGACGGCGAGGAAACGATTACCCGCTACCTGCAGGCCCAGAAAGACGGACAGCCCTTTGACCTGGTGATCATGGACCTGACCGTGCCCGGCGGCATGGGAGGCAAGGAGGCCATTTCCCATCTTCGTAAACTCGACCCGCAGATACGGGCAGTAGTCTCCAGCGGCTATGCCACCGATCCGATCATGGCAAACTTCAGCGAATACGGATTTTGCGGGGTTGCCCCCAAGCCTTTCAGCCTCCAGGACCTCTCTAAATTATTGCAAACAATTTTAGGCAGTTAGCCATCACCCCCTGTCCCGCCTCACTCGCCTCGCAAGCAAGCCACTTCAGACAAACAAAAAAATTACGCAAATACAAAGAGTTAAAAAAAGAGCCTGTGCTATTTTTTTTCTTGACACTTTCCTGCGCAATGAGCATAAACTGGTTCTGTTACATATGCTGAACCGCCTGTGGAGACAAGCGGTATCGTTTTGAAATTATTTGATCTTTTTATGAGATCCATCGAACCATTCAGCAAGGAGAAGAGCGATGCAGCAAAAAGTTTTACTCATTGAGGAGCAAGAGGAACCTCCGGGTTGTAGCCACACTCCCGCCGCTTTAGCGTTTTCGATCCAAAACCCCTCCCTCACTTTCCGTCAACGGTATTTTCCCCTCGCCACTGAAGATGACTGGCACGACTGGCGCTGGCAGCTTCGCAACCGCATCACCAGCCTCAAAAAACTCGGCAAGTTCATAGACCTTTCGGACAGCGAACGGCAAGCCATGGCCTTTAATGAAGCCACCCTGCCCCTGGCCATTACCCCCTATTACGCCAGCCTTATTTCCCCTGACGATTCGCAGCAGCCGATCCGGCGAACCATGGTTCCCACGTTGAACGAATTGCTGGTTTCCCAGGGCGAGGAACACGATCCTCTGGGCGAAGACAGCCACACCCCGGTGCCGGGATTGGTGCACCGCTATCCCGACCGGGTTCTCTTTCTGGTCACCGACTACTGTTCGAGCTACTGCCGCTACTGCACCCGCTCCAGAATGGTCGGCCGCCGCAAAGGCCACAGCCTGGCCCGCTGGCAGAAAGCCATCGCCTATATCGCTGCCAACCCGGCCATCCGCGACGTGCTGCTTTCCGGCGGCGATCCCCTGACCATGCCCGACGAACAGTTGGACTGGCTGCTAAGCCGGTTGCGTCAGATCCCGCATGTGGAGATGATTCGCATCGGGACCAAGGCCCCCATGGTGCTGCCCCAGCGCATCACTCCGGAACTGGTGGCCATATTGAAAAAATATCACCCGCTGTGGATGAGCATCCACTGCACCCACCCCGACGAACTGACCCCGGAAGCAACCCGCGCTTGCGCCATGCTCGCCGATGCAGGAATCCCCCTGGGCAGCCAAACCGTGCTCCTTTCGGGAATTAACGATTCCGTGGAAACCATGCGACAACTCATGCACGGACTGGTCAAAATCAGGGTCAAACCCTATTATCTGTACCAGTGTGATCCCATTATCGGGTCGGCCCATTTCCGGACCCCGGTTTCAAAAGGGCTCGAAATGTACCAGGGGCTGCGCGGGCACACCTCCGGCTATGCCGTGCCCAACTATGTGATCGATGCCCCCGGCGGCGGCGGCAAAATCCCGCTCATTCCAGAAACCGTGGTCGGCCGTGACGGCAACGATCTTTTGATCCGAAACTACGAAGGCAATGTCTACCGCTACCCCGATGTGATTGGCGCAGCAAGCCGGGCAAGCTGAGACAAGAACCTACAATCACTCATCAAGGGTGCCAAAATTTAGGTAAACCCACGAACAGTAACCGCTCAGCAGTGCCGCAGATGCTAGGAAGAGGCCTGCGAAG
>JAHJTI010000013.1 GCA_018829945.1 Pseudomonadota bacterium
CAGGAGAAAAGCGAGGCCCCCACCTCCCGTCGCATCCAGGAGGCCAGGAAAAAGGGTGATGTCGCCAAGAGCATGGAAGTGCCTTCCGCTGCGGTGCTGCTCGCCGGCCTGCTCACCCTGTATGCTGCAAGCGATTTCATGATGGGCCGCTTCTTTCTTTTACTCAGGCATTACCTCGGCAACCTGCATACCTTTCAGATCACTCCGGGCAACATGCCCGCTCTTACCCGGGAAAGCATGTTCGAATCCGTGATCATCGTTGCCCCGCTCATGGCGGTGATCTTTTTGGTGGCTCTGGCCTCCAACTACGCCCAGGTCGGCGTCCTGTTCACCACGGAAAAGCTGGTACCGAAGTTCGACAAAATCGACCCGTTCCAGGGTTTTGGCCGCCTCTTTTCCAAGCAGGCCCTGGCCAATGTGGTCAAGTCTGTAGGCAAACTGCTCATCATCGGCTACATTTCCTACACCGAGGTGATGAAGGCGTTGCCCGGTATCCTGCAGCTTATGGATCAGGAGCCCATGGTCATTCTTGCCTTCATGAGCAAGATCGCCTTCTGGATCTTCCTGAAATCGGCGTTGATCATCGCGGTGCTCGCCGCCATGGATTATGCCTTTCAGCGTTGGCAGTTCATGGAAAAAATGAAGATGACCAAGCAGGAAGTCAAAGACGAAGCAAAACAGACCGAGGGCGACCCCCATGTCAAAGGGCGCATCCGTTCCATCCAGATGCAGATGGCCCGGCAGCGCATGATGTCCGAGGTGCCCAAAGCCGACGTGGTGATCACCAACCCCACCCGTCTGGCCATTGCTCTCCGCTACGATGCGCTTGCCATGACGGCACCTATGGTGCTGGCCAAGGGAGCCGGAGTTATTGCCCAGAAAATACGGGAAATCGCCGAGGAACATTCCATCCCTCTGGTCGAGGACAAACCTCTGGCCCAGGCCCTGTACAAAAGCGTAGGCCTCAATGAATCCATCCCGGAAAACCTGTTCCAGACCGTGGCCGAGGTTCTTGCCTATGTTTACAACATCAAACGAAAAAGAGCCTGACAGCCATGAATAATGCGCCATTACAACTGCACCGTGGATTTTTGCAATATCACGCTGCCCCAGTCACCAGTACATTTGCGGGTCCTTTACACCATGGCAGATAACACCGGCGCCACAACAGGACTGAAAGCAGTCAACTTCGAGATGTCGAGCCTCTTGGTGGCGCTCGGGGTAGTGGCCATCCTCATGGTCATGATCATTCCGCTGCCCACCATCATCCTCGATCTGCTGCTGTCCATGAACATCACCATCGGCCTGGTCATTCTTCTGATGAGCATGTACAACACCAATCCTCTGGATTTTTCCGCCTTTCCTTCCCTGCTGTTGCTCACCACCCTGTTTCGACTGGCGCTGAACATCGCCTCAACCCGGATTATTCTGCTGCACGGCCATGAAGGCCCGGGCGCGGTGGGCGATGTCATCCAGGCCTTTGGTAATTTTGTGGTGGGCGGCAATTTTGCCGTAGGCATGATCATCTTCCTGATCATGGTGCTGATCAATTTCGTGGTTATCACCAAGGGCTCCGGCCGTATTGCCGAGGTTGCGGCCCGATTCACCCTTGACGCCATGCCCGGCAAGCAGATGGCCATTGACGCGGATCTCAACGCCGGGCTGATCAACGAAGCGGAGGCGAAACACCGCCGTTCGGAGGTCAGCCGCCAATCGGAATTTTACGGCGCCATGGACGGCGCCAGCAAGTTTGTGCGCGGCGAAGCCGTGGCCAGCCTCGTGATCATGGTCATCAACATCATCGGCGGGTTCTTCATCGGGGCCATCATGCAGAACATGAAGGCTGCCCAGGCGGCTGAGACCTACACCCTGCTCACCATCGGCGACGGGCTGGTCTCTCAGATCCCGGCCCTGGTCATCTCCACCTCCGCAGGCATCATTGTCAGCCGGGCTGCGTCCGATGTGAGCATGGGCAAGGAGTTCATGAAACAATTCGGGCATCAGCCCCAAGCCCTGGCGGTTTCCTCCGGAATCATCATCCTCTTCGGGTTGGTGCCGGGATTGCCGCATCTGCCCTTTATCATGCTGGGCGTGGCCATGGGCGCCATCTCGCTGATGGCCTTCAACAAAACTGCGGCCGACAAGGAAGAACAGAAAGCCGAGGAAGAAAAAGAAAAGAAGGCTGCCACCCCTCTGCCCGGTGCTCCGGAAACGGTGGAAAGCCTGCTGCCTCTAGACATTCTGCAGCTTGAAGTGGGGTATGGCCTCATCCCTCTGGTTGACGAAACCCAGGAGGGTGATTTGCTGGAGCGAATCCGGGCCATCCGTCGGCAGTTTGCCATGGACATGGGAATGATTATCCCGCCTTTGCATGTGCGCGATAATCTGCAACTCAAACCCGACCAGTATGTCCTGCTCCTCAAAGGAGTGGAGGTCGCCAAGGGCGAGATCATGATGGGGCATCTGCTGGCCATGGATTCCGGCATGGCCAAACGCAAGATCGAAGGCATCCCCACCATGGAACCAGCCTTCCAGTTACCCGCTCTCTGGATAAGCCAGGAAAAGAAAGACGAGGCCCAAGTGGCGGGGTACACCGTGGTTGATCCGTCCACGGTCATCGCCACCCATCTCACCGAGGTGCTGCGCAACCATGCCGATGAGCTGCTCGGCCGCCAGGACACCCAGAAACTCCTTGATAATCTGGCCAAGACCCACCCCAAAGTGGTTGAAGAGCTGGTGCCGGGCCAGCTGCCGCTGGGCCTTGTCCAGAAGGTTCTCCAGAATCTCCTGCGGGAACGCGTTTCTCTCCGCGACCTGCTGACCATCTGCGAGACCCTGGCCGATTTTGCTCCCATGGGCAAGGACCCCGATATTCTCACCGAGTACGTACGCCAAAAGCTTGCCCGCTCGATTGTCAGCTCTTTCACCGATGACCAAGGAACGCTTACGGTCCTCACTCTCTCCACTCAGGTCGAAGATCTGGTGCGCGAATCTCTCCAGAAAAGCGATCAGGGCGTGTTTCTCAATCTGGAACCTAACCTGGCCCAACGCCTTCTGGCTTCGACAAAGACCTTGGTGGAAAAGGTTTCGCAGGAAGGTTACCAGCCGATTATCATCTGCTCACCTATTATTCGCCGCCATTTCCGGCGGCTCATGGAAAGATTCATGCCCCATGTCATAGTTCTTTCCCATAATGAATTGACTGCGCAGACACAACTGCAATCCCAGGGGACGATAGAACTCAACCCCAAAAAATAGAAGTAGTGAGGAGCAGCGATGCGAATCAAACGTTTTGAAGCCTCGGATACCTATAGCGCCATGGCCATGGTCAAGGAGGAACTTGGGGAGGATGCGGTTATTCTTTCGACCCGAAACCTTCCCGGAAAAAGCGGTTCGGCCAGAGGCGGCCCGAGAATTGAAATCGTGGCGGCCATGGAATATGATCCTGAGCCTGAGATTACCTTGCCACCCCAAGAATCGCCCGGCAAGGAAGGTCGACAGCCCAAATCGGTAGGGTACGGCTATCACTCCGTGCGCCAGACCCAGCCAAAGGCTGCGACACGTCAGCCCGCCCAGAAACAATCTGCTCCTCAGCCCGGCTTTAACAGCAGACTTTCCGCCGAGCTTTCCGCCCGCACCATTCCGGCGGGAAAAGCAGCCAACAGTGCTACTGTTCAATTTGAAGCCAACGACCTCCGGTTGCGCTTTGCCAATTTCTTGCGGCGTCAATACTGCGCCAAGGAAGAGCTTGAAAATCGCTCCACCTCGGGTCAAACCACCGGCGAGTCCGGACGGAAAAACGCTCGCCCCGACCCGAAACAGGTTGCCCAGTGGCGGGACAAAATCATCGACCAGTTGCAGATAGCCCCTCTTTCCATCGGCATCAGCAAAGCGCCTACCGTGGTGGCCCTGATCGGTCCCACCGGGGTGGGAAAAACTACGAC
>JAHJTI010000307.1 GCA_018829945.1 Pseudomonadota bacterium
CCCGACTCATCATCAGATAGACGCCGGGCTTCAAGGGAACGGTCGGGAGGAATTCTCTGAAATCAAATGGGGGCATGATCACCGTCATCCGGCACAGGCATTGATAAACTCGTATTAGTCGTCACACCGGTGAAAACCGGTGTCCAGCCTTCCCGCAATTATTCAAAAACGCTGGATTCCGGCTTTCGCCAGCATGACGGAATGTTGTGATATGACTACCCTTACCGGAAAATTTTGTCAAACAGGACAGGTCCCGTTGTCAGCGATGTCTCTTGGAATGTGGAATCCGGTTGCTGGCCCCAAAAAGCAAAAATAGCATGCTTACTGACGGTGATGGCTCCCAGCAATCATTTCCGGTAGGTTTCCAAGGTGCGGACGATAATGAGCAGATGATGGCAGTGCAGATACCCGGCAAAAGCGAGGCAGAAAGCCTGACAACCGATCACCACATTCCACAACGCATAGAGCAGCACCAGGTGCCCCCAACACCACCCAGAGCGGACGCAGCACATGGTTTTTCATCAACCTCTTCTTAGCTTGCAGCAAAAAATTTTCGTTTGAACGAATACCACACCGTGGTATCTTGTCACAAACAAGATGTCCACGTTTTTTTTAAATATTACGAGCAGGAACTGCCCATGCTCCCCCCGACTGCGGGCGACATGACGATGCGCGACGAACTGATCCGTCTTGCCGCCGAAATAGATCAATTGAAATCCCAGGTGCGACGACTGGAAGAGCAGCTGGGGCAAAGTACTGCGCAACCAGCGGCATCACATCACCCTCCGCCGACAATGGCAACCGCCGACATAGTTCCCGAAACCACGAACCCCACCGAAGAATTCTGGCTCCGACTGGGCCGGGCATCCCTGCTGCCTCGGATTGCAACCGTTTCCTTTGTCCTGGTCATCGCCCTGCTGCTGCGCACCCTGACGGACAGCAAAGTGCTTGCCATTGGAGCCGGCACCTTTATCGGCCTTTCCTATGCGGCCCTGCTCATGGGGGCCGGGGCCTGGCTACAGGTTCGTCGCCATCGACTTGGCCCGGTGCTGCCGGTCTGTGGCGCATTTCTCATGTTTCTGGTAATTATCGAAACCCACGCCAGATTTGCTGTGATCCCGGCCGGGCCGGCGTATGCTCTTTTACTTGCCACCATGTTGCTTTTGTGCCTGCTGGCGGTGCGGCATGACATGCCCTTGTTCAGCACTATCGGCATCCTCGGCGCGAGCCTCAGCGCCTACACCATTGATTTTCCCAATCCAGGCTTCATCGCCCTAGGGCTTTTCCTGTTGCTCGCCAATATTACTGCCTATGTTCTCGCCTCCTTGTCGCGAAACGGTAATGAAATAAACCGCTGGGCCATCTTTCTGCTCACCGGTTTTTTCTGGCTGCACTGGGTGACCAAGCTCAGCAAGGGGTTGACTCATCCCCTGGACATGATTGCCACCCTGAATATTGCCTGGTTTCTTCCTTTCGTTCTGCTCTACGCCCTGTTTTATCTCGGCACCACAGCGCACCGCACCTTTGTGCTCGGCCGCTTGACCGTTCTGGACTCCATCCTGCCCACTGTCAGCGGTCTCCTGTTTTACCTGGCTGCCAAAGCGATCCTTACCCCTTGGCTGGGGATGACGACCGAGATTGGCTTGGCAGGCCTGGCCTGGACCGCGCTGCTCTTTCTGGCTGCGGCCCTGGCCGCACATCACAGCCGGGAGAGCGGCAAAGGTGCCTGTGTCTTCACCTTTGCCGGTGCTGCTTTGCTGCTGGCAGCCACCCCGGATCTGGTCACCAATCTACTGCTGGCCTTACCGCTTTGGTCTCTGGGGGGGCTCTTCCTGGTCAGACTTTCCGGTCACTGTGAAATCGGCGGCATTCGCCTTGCTTCCTATCTGTTGCAAATTGCCGCCGGAATCACCGGATTCGCCACCGGCGGCTTTTCCATCACCGCAGCCAATCTGCCGCTCAGCCTGGCTGTGGCCACCGCGCTCATGACGATTGCGGCCTTCCACTATCAGCAGAGCCGCAGCCATCCCCTGTCGTGCAGCAGCGGATTTTTTGCTACCATCGATCGCCACGATCGGTCCGCCATCGCTTTGCTGGTGATCGCTGCGGCGAACGGATTTGCCATGCTGCAACTGGGCGCGACCCTGGCGCTGGCCGACCAGATTGCTGATTTCCCCAATCTCATTACCGGACTTCGCTCGTTTTTCCTGACCAGCGGGGCCGTGTTACTGATGATGCTGGGACTGCGGAACCGGAACCGCGACCTGCTGGCTGTTGCCCTGACCATTTTCATCATCGCCGCCGGCAAGGTGTTTGGCTACGATCTCTTTGAAGCCCGCGGCGTGCCGCTGGTGCTCAGTGTTTTTTCCTTCGGCGTTGCTGCGGCCTTTGGCTCCTTGGCCATGCGCCGCTGGCAACAGAGCCACTTACCGCTCGCTGCCGAGTAATCCCTGCTCTCGGTTTACCCATGACCAACCTGATCGCAAAATACTTACTGACCTGCCTGTTATTCTTTGCCTTTTCGCTTCCCGCGACATCGAGCCGGGCATTCCCCTTTCTCAGCCTGGCGCCAGGCGACGAACTGCCGCCCATCACCATCAAAAACCTGCATACCGGAGAAACGGTGGCCGTAAAAAACTTTCGCGGTCACCCGGCAATCCTGATTTTCTGGGGGGCTGACATCACGGAAAAACAACAACGCACCATCGCCCTTATGCAGGAGCTGGAAAATCTGGCGCCTTTCTTCAAGGAGCGCCGGATTCCTGTATTATTTATCAATGTGCAGGGAGATACGCCGGAAATAATCCGCTCTGTCACTCAAGCCGTTGGCACAGAGAACCAGATCTATCTCGACCAAGAGCGCGTGGCCACCGGTGCCATGGGCTTATATGTCATGCCGTCGGTTGTGCTGGCGGACCAGAAGGGCCGGGCAGTCTTCAGCATGGGGTACAGCCATGCCCTAACGGAAATACTCAAGGGGGAGGTGGAGATCCTGTTGGGTGAAAAAACAACAGCCCAGGTCGAGACAGAACGCCACCCCATCGAACATGAACGCTCCGCCAAGGAAAAAACCGCCCAAAGATATATCGCGTCCGGCCTGCTCCAGCAAAATCGGCAGCAGATTGAATTGGCCATTCGCTCTTTTCAGCAAGCCTTGGCGTCCGACCCAGATTCAGATACAGCCAATATTGAACTGGGCTGCCTCTATCTTGAGCAACATAATGTCGCCCAGGCCAAGGTTTTTTTGACCCGGGGCCTGAATCTCACCCCCCAGTCGTTACGCGCCCAACTCTGCCAGGCCAAACTGCTGGGTGCAGAGGGAAGGCTGGAACCGGCTCTCAAGCTGGCCACGGACTTGAACCAGAAACACCCGGAAAATCACGCCATCATGGCGACGATGGCCGCCCTGCACGAACAAAACCGCAACCCCGAGGCAGCTGCCAAAGCGTATCACGACGCCTACCTCCAATTGAAACGCCGGACCGCGCAAGACTTGGCCGAATAACCCGTGACCATGCCATCGGCATAACTACTTTTATTAGGTTTGATTTGGAATGTGTCAGGGATCTTTGCTGTTATAGCCAACAAATACAGACAGGGAAAAATGGTACCATTTGCAATGCTGGATAATTCACCAGATAAATTATCAGGATCAGTCCTCCTTTTCGTCGTCCAGCACCTCTCTGACCAGCCGGGCCAGCTCATCACCTTGTAACGGTTTGTAGGCGTATTTTTTTATGCCGATCTCCATTGCTTTTTCTTCAGTCAGAATGGCACTGTAGCCGGTACAGAGAATGATCGGCAAGTCGGGTCGAATAGCCAGGACCTCATTGGCCAACTCGGAGCCGGGCATAAAAGGCATGGTCTGATCAGTGACAATCAGGTCGAAGCCATTTGGGTTTTCCCGCACCATACCCAGCGCCTCCACGCTGTTGTTGCTCGTGGTGACCGTATAACCCAACTGCACCAACCACTGGCTCATCATTTCGGCGATGACAGGCTCATCATCTACCACCAGAATACGCTCTGTTCCCGACGGGCAGGTGCCTCCCTCTTCTCCTCCTTCCTCCTTGGCAGGCTGCTCAATGGCAGGGAGATAGACCTCGAAGGAAGAGCCTTTTCCCTCTTGACTGGTGGCCCGTACCATCCCACCATGACTGAGCAAGATGCCGTGCACCACGGCCAACCCCATGCCGGACCCTTTGCCCACATCCTTGGTCGTGAAATAGGGCTCAAAGATACGGCCCTGAATAACCGGACTCATGCCGCATCCGCTGTCGGCCACGACCAATCGAACATAACACCCCTCATCGACTCCAAGTCCGGCGGCCTCTTCTCTCTCCAACTGCACGGAATCAAGGATGATAGAGAGGGTGCCGCCTTGTTCCTCCATGGAATGAAAGGCATTGGTGCAGAGATTGATGATTACCTGATGCAGTTGGCTAGGATCGCCCAGCACCATACTGTTCACGGCAATAATTCTCTCTTCGATGGCAATGGTGGATGGTATGGAAGCCCGGAGCATCTTGAGTGTTTCTTTGATAAGGGGTGCCATCAGAAACGGCTGCTTCACCCTCTCGGTTTTGCGGCTAAAATCCAGAATCTGCCTGACCAAATCCTTGGCGCGAGTGCCGGCCTTGATGATCTCTCCAAGCTTGTTCCTCCGTGGGTCTGTCTCGGGAGTTTCACGAAATGCCAGTTCGGCGTAGCCCAAGATGATGGCCAGGATATTGTTGAAGTCGTGAGCAATGCCGCCGGCAAGGGTGCCGATGGCCTCCATCTTCTGGGCTTGCCTGAGTTGCTCTTCAAGTCGCATCACCCCTGTCACATCGCGTTTCACAGCCACATAATTGATAATTTCCCCGGCTTCATTCAGAACAGGGGTAATTGAGACCTCCTCCTCAAACAAGGAGCCGTCTTTTTTCTTATTAATCAGATGCCCCTGCCATGCCTTGCCACTGGCCAGTGACACCCACATCTCCCGGTAAAATGCAACATCCTGTTTGCCGCTTTGCAAAATCCTCGGGTTCTTGCCGATAACCTCATCTTTGGTAAAGCCGGTAATCCGTTCAAAACTTGGGTTGACATATTGGATAAGGCCTTTTTGGTCGGTAATGATAACGCTATCTACGCCTTGCTCTATCGCTGTTACCAGACGGCGCCGTTCCTCCTCAACCTGCTTGCGATCGGTAATGTCAATTACGTTCCAGAGGACGCCCTGCTCACCATTGGGCAGTTGCATCTTCACTCCGGCAAAGAAGCACCAAAAAACCGTACCATCTTTGCGACGCCAGGGGTAATCGGCACTGGCAATAGGAAAACCGGACTTGGCCTCCTGGAAGCGCGGGGCCCAGTCTTCATAATGCTGCTGATCCACATGAAGAATTTGAGCACTCTGGCCCACCAGCTCATCACGATTGTAACCAAACAGATTGCAGAACTGGTTGTTGACCTGCAGGATTTGCCGGGTGGAAGAGACAACCAGCATGCCGGAGCCGTTCACCTCAAACAGGGTCTGCATGTGACTGCGCTC
>JAHJTI010000014.1 GCA_018829945.1 Pseudomonadota bacterium
CCTGCCCGAGGTAGGTATCTGCGGCAAAACCGTTTGGGTCCGGCTCCCCGAGGGACTGGTCCCTTTTTCGGCCCGGCTTGAGGTGAATCTCAGTGCGCAGGTTCGGGGCATCCATATGTCCCGCATGGAAGAGGTGATCGCTGCCTTGTATGACCAGGAGTTCAGCGATCTTCGCGAGTACGGACTGCAGCTTGGTCGGGAGATGATGGCGCGTCAGGGAGCGAACACTGGCAGGGTCAGGCTTTCCGGGCAGTTGCCGTTGATCCGAACGGCCAGGGTCAGCGGCAGGCAGTCGGTGGATTCCATCGATCTCACTCTTGATCTGAAACTGTCCGGCCAGGGGGCGGAACTGCATAGCGTGGCAATGCTCGGAGTGGGCGTGGCCCATATCACCGCCTGCCCCTGCACCCAGGCGTATAATCAGACCCTGTTTCGCAAGGAGGATGAGGAGTGCCCCATGCCCACCCATTCCCAGCGCTCCCAGACCACTCTTTCGCTGCAATCCTCAGGCCTTTCCCCCTCCATCGGCGAGATGCTGGGTTGCCTGGAAGATGCCCTGCATGTGACCCAGGATCTAATGAAAAGAACCGATGAAGCCCAACTGGTTTATACTTCGCACAGCCTGCCGCAGTTTGCCGAGGATGCGGTGCGGGAAGTTGCTCGCTGCGCAGGGGAGCGGTTCGGCAAGGTGTTGCCGCCGGAAACCGTGGTGGTGATTGAATCCTTGAGTCTGGAGAGTATCCATATCCACGATGTCTGCTGTCGATTGGAAACCACCCTGGCGGAGATCGTCAGTCACCTTTAGGAGTCTGGTTGTTTGCAGGGCACCAGCAAACAGATGTCCTTCGACAGGCTCAGGATGACCGGATAATTAAGTAAATTCAGCGGGATGGGTGGTGTCATTTCTTCCGCTTGTCCTGAACCTGTCGAAGGACGGCAAAAATTCCATCTGTACCGCATGAGGCTCCATGGCAGCAGTGTTAACCGCGACAGAATTGACCCAGGATTGGCTGCAAACGTACCCCGAGAAGCTTCGCCGGGCCTTGGCGCAAGTTGCGCAGCGCACCGGCCACCCCCTGTATGTGGCGGGCGGAGCGGTGCGGGACTGGTTGCTGGGGGTTGCGGCCAAGGATCTTGATTTCACCGTACCCAAAGATGGTGTGCTGTTTGCCCGAGAGATCAGCAATTTGTTGGGCGGCACTTTTGTTTTGCTCGATCCGGAGGAAGACGTGGCCCGGGTTGTCTGGCAGGGCTTTACTCTTGATTTTTCCGGTTTCAGAAATCAGACCACCACCATTGAAAGCGACCTTGGCCAGCGGGATTTCACCGTCAATGCCATGGCTGTTTCCCTTGCCTCCCAAACCGGGGCCCTCGCCTCGCTCACGATTGTTGACCCTTTCGGGGGCGCAGCCGATCTTGAGCGCAAGCTGGTCCGTACTCCGAACCTGGCAAATCTGCTGGCCGACCCACTGCGTCTGTTGAGGGCCTATCGTTTCTCTGCCACCCTGGGTTTTTCCATCGAACCGCAAACCGAAGCAGCCATTGCCGCCCATGGCGAGTTGTTGACCAAGGCCGCCATGGAGAGGGTGTCCTATGAGCTTGGCCTGATCATGTCCTCTTCTCGTGCCTGGCAGACGATCGACCGCATGGCGCAAAGCGGTCTTCTCTGGGTTGTCTTTCCCGAGCTTCTTCCCGGCAAGGGTCTGGGCCAGCCTTCCAGCCATCACCTTGATGTGTTCGGGCACAGTTTGGATGCCCTGCGCCACCTTGAAGAAATTTTGCAGAATCCTGAGGCGTATTTTCCGGAGCAGGGAAGCCTGTTTCTGGAGGCGGCTCAAGGGAAACGAGCCGTCTTGTTGAAATGGGGCGCCCTGTTTCATGACCTGGGAAAACCCGAGACCCACAAACTGATTGAGGAAAAAATTACCTTTTATAACCACGATCAGGCTGGGGCCGCGGTTTTCGAGGCCATTGCCGAAAGGCTCCATTGGCCTAAGGATGATCGTAATCGGGTGGCACGATTCATTGCTCTGCATATGTGGCCGTTTCATCTCAGCAATTCCCGGCTGCGCACCGGGATCAGCCGCAAGGCCTGCCTGCGTTTGGTCAAAGCGGCAGGTGATGATCTGGCCGGTCTGTTTTTGCTTGCCATGGCGGACAGCTTGGCCGGGCAGGGAGAGGGAAAGCCGGAGGGCATGGAGGAAAATCTTGCCGCGCTCTGGCAGGAAGTGCATGGGGTGTATGCGGAATATATCCAGCCGGTATTCTCCCGTCCGCCGCTGCTCACAGGGCACGATCTCATCAAGGTTTTCGATCTGGACCCCGGCCCGTTTTTTAAGGAAATTCTTGATGCCCTTGAATTGGCGCAGGTGGAGGGCCAGGTAGCGGACCGGGAGCAGGCCCTGGAATGGGTAAAAAGGTTTCTTGAGTCTGGACAGTCATCAACGCCGCAATAAAGGCGAGAGCCAGAAATACATAAATTATTCATGGCGGCCAGCAAATAAGTTTGACTGTTTTTTGGGCACCGTTGTAGGCTGGTTAAAGCAAGTGTCCTCACAGAGATATGGGTGTTTTTTTACCGCAGATCAACTTCAAGGAAGCAGGTCGCAGACATGGACAAAAAGATCCCGCAAGGCCCGTACTGTGCCGTATTTAAGGCACTGAGCAAAAAAGATTTCCTGACCACGATCAATCACCATATCTTGAGCTTTCTCGGTCGTGACCCGCAGCGGGCCGGAAGCAGGGATGTTTACAAGGCTCTTGCCTACACCATCCGTGATTTTCTGATCGAACGCTGGATTTCAACGCAAAAAGGGTATTACGCCAAGGGCAAGAAGCGGGTCTACTATCTGTCGCTTGAGTTTCTTATCGGGCGCTCGCTGGGCAACAGCCTCATCAACCTCGGCTTTTATGATGAGATGGCCGGGGTTCTGCAGGAGATGGGCTACGATCTCGAGGAGATCAGAGAGGAAGAGGACGACGCCGCCCTCGGCAACGGCGGGCTTGGCCGGCTGGCCGCCTGTTTTCTCGATTCTCTGGCAACCTTGGGCGTTCCGTCATACGGGTATGGCATCCGCTATGAATACGGGCTTTTTTATCAGCACATCGTCGATGGATTCCAGGTGGAGCATCCTGATAACTGGCTGCGCTACGGTACTCCCTGGGAGTATGAAAGGCCCCAGAATCTTTATCCCGTGCGGTATTACGGTCGGGTGCAGCGGTACCGCAACAATAAAGGCGAACTCCGGACCGAGTGGATCGAGACCGAGGAGTTGATGGCCATGGCCTGTGATGTTCTGGTGCCCGGCTTCAACAATGATAATGTTATCAACATGCGTCTTTGGACAGCCAGGGCTTCCCGTGAAATTGATCTTGGTACGTTCAACAGGGGCAATTATATCTCGGCCGTGCAGGAAAAGGTGCAGTCGGAAACGATTTCCAAGGTCCTCTATCCCTCCGACGATATCCGGGAAGGTCAGGAACTGCGCCTGAAGCAGCAGTATTTTTTCGTGGCAGCCACCTTTCAGGATATCCTTCGGCGCCACAAGAAAAAACACAGTGATTTTGACTCATTCGCCGATGAAATAGCCGTCCAACTCAACGATACTCATCCCTCCATCGCCATCCCTGAATTCATGCGAC
The DNA here is from genome assembly GCA_018829945.1 of Pseudomonadota bacterium. Lineage (GTDB taxonomy): Bacteria > Desulfobacterota > Desulfobulbia > Desulfobulbales > Desulfurivibrionaceae > Thiovibrio. The sequence goes on from JAHJTI010000014.1 coordinate 3,643, forward strand.
TCCTGGTGGACGAGGAGGGGGTTCCCTGGGAAAATGCCTGGAAAATTTGTGTCGGCACCTTTGCCTATACCAATCACACCCTGATGCCGGAAGCCCTGGAAAGCTGGCCTGTTGATCTGCTGGGCAGGGTGCTGCCCCGGCATCTTGAGATCATCTACGAGATCAACCGGCAGTTTCTCGATGAGGTTGCCCTCCGTCATCCGGGCAGGAACGATCTGCTGCGTGACATGTCCATCATCGAGGAGGGGCCGGTGAAAAGGGTGCGCATGGCATATCTGGCCATTATCGGCAGCCATTCGGTCAACGGGGTTGCCGAGATCCATACCCATCTTTTAAAGACCAAGCTGTTTAAGAATTTTCACGAATTTTACCCTGATCGATTCAATTGCAAAACCAACGGCATAACCCAGCGGCGCTGGTTGCTCAAATGCAACCCCGGCCTGTCCGAACTGATTACCAGCACCATCGGTGGGGAATGGGTTACCAATCTTGATTATCTGCGCAACCTTGAGCCCTATGCCGATCAGCCGAAGTTTCAGAAAAAATGGGCCAAGGTCAAAACCGAAAACAAGAAACGATTGGCCGCTATCATCAAACAGGAATGTGGGGTGGTGGTTGACCCCAAGAGCATGTTCGATGTTCAGGTCAAACGGATTCATGAGTATAAGCGGCAATTGCTCAACGTCCTGCATGTCATTACCCTCTATCACCGGATCGCAAACGGAGAGGATACGGATTCTCCGCCTCGTACCTTTATTTTTGCCGGTAAGGCCGCGCCATCGTATTTCAAGGCGAAATTGATCATCAAGCTGATTAATTCGGTGGCTGATGTGGTCAACAACGATTCGCGGGTGGAAAATCGGCTCAAGGTGGCATTCATTCCCAACTATGGCGTGTCTGTCGCTGAGAAAATTTTTCCGGCTTCCGATCTTTCCGAGCAGATTTCCACCGCCGGGACCGAGGCATCCGGTACCGGGAATATGAAATTTTCCTTAAATGGCGCACTTACCATCGGCACCCTGGATGGAGCCAATATCGAGATCCGTGAAGAAGTCGGGCCTGAAAATATGTTTATTTTCGGCATGACCACGGAAGAGGTCGAGGAAGCCAAGCGCAATCCGCACCGCAATGCGTTTGATGTATACCGAGACAATGCGGAAGTGAAGCGTACTCTGGACAGCATTCGCAGCGGGTATTTCAGCAGGGGAGACACCACGTTGTTTGCCCCGATTGTCGACGGGTTGCTTAACCTCAACGACCCATATCTGCTGCTTCTCGATGTGGAGGATTATCTCCGCTGCCAGAAAGAGGTGGGTGACCTGTATCACGATCAGCCGAACTGGATCCGTAAGTCCATTCTCAATGTGGCCAGAATGGGCAAATTTTCCAGCGACCGGACCATTCGGGAATACGCCCGTGACATCTGGGGAATCCCGGTGGATTAAGTGAATTCCGGCATCCGGTATGGCGGGGTTTTGCCCGAAATGCATTGACTTTTTGCCCTATTGCTGATAGCTAGCAGGATGTTGAAAAAGCTGAATCCGCTTTTTTGACATCCTGTTTTGTTATTGGGCGCACTCCCGCCGCGCCATCGCCATTTACACTGTCCCCGTTACTGGAAAAACTATGACCCAAGACAATCCCTCCTCTCGATTTCAGGCAAACGGCTTGGCAACCCTGATAGGCAGTTTGCCGGTTACAGACCACAAGGAAGCGCTTTCCCTTATCTTTGAGCATACCCCCGACATTCCCCTGTGGCCGCAATTGCCGAGCAACCCGAAAGAAGGAATGCTCAGCCAGTTCAGCGAAGGGATGCCCGGCATTGTCGAAGAGGGTGACCGCACCTATTTCGATATCCAGACCGAGACTTTTCCCGAGGAGATGCTGGGCTATTTCGAGCAGTATCTCGCCGCCCTTGAAGACCCGGCTCTTTTGTCCGGCTCGCCCTTTGCCGTGAGCAAGGACAGGGCCCAGGGCCTTTTCGCCCTGCATGAAGCTGCCGGCGGTAAAGCCGTGGCTGCGGTGAAGGGGCAGATGACCGGGCCGTTCACCTTGCTCACCGGACTCCATGACCGGGAAGGCAGAGCTGCATATTACGAGCCGACTATTCGGGAAATGGTGGTGAAGGGGCTGTCCCTCAAGGCTGCCTGGCAGGTCCGGTTTCTCGCGGAGTCCCAGGCGCCGGTTATTCTTTTTATCGATGAACCGGCTTTGGCCGGCCTCGGCTCATCGGCGTTTCTCAGTGTTTCTCTGGATGAGCTTGGTCAGGAACTAAATGAGATTGTCGGTGCGGCACAGGCTGCGGGCGGGTTGGTCGGCATTCATGTTTGTGCCAACACGGACTGGGAGTTTCTTTTGTCCACCTCGATCGATATCGTCAGTTTTGACGCCTACGGATTTTTTGACAAGCTTGTTGCCTGCAAGGATGCGCTGTTCACCTTCCTCGAACGGGGCGGCATTATTGCCTGGGGGATCGTTCCCACCTCGGAAAAGGAATATATTGAACAGGAAACGGCAGAGTCTTTGCTTGCCCGCTGGGAAGAGCAGGCCGCTCAACTTGTCGGCGGTGATCGTGGCAATGGTTCCTGGGATTATAAGGCCTTGCTCCGACAGACGCTGATAACCCCAAGTTGTGGAACCGGCTCACTGTCTCTGGTCCACGCCAAGAAGGTTTTGGCTCTTACCAGGGATCTTTCCAGACTGTTGCGTGACAAATATCTTTAAGTGAAGAAGCTTTCCGACACTTTTTATCCAAGCATTATAAAAAATTTGAGTATTGAACAATGGAAGAACTGAATCAGGTTTTGAAGCAACGTCGTCAAAAAGCCCAGGAACTGGCTGATCTGGGCGTTAATCTCTATGCCAACGATTTCAGGCCCGCTCATCGGATCAGCGATATCCTGGCTAAAAACGACAACCCAGACGCGCCTCTGGAAGAAGGGGTCAAGTCGGTGGCCGGTCGGATCATGGCGTTGCGCAAGTTCGGCAAGGCAGCCTTTCTCCATATCCAGGATGAATCAGGCCGTATTCAGGTATATGTCAAGCGCGATGATGTTGGAGTTGAGGCGTACCAGATATTCAAGAAGCTCGATGTCGGCGATATCGCGGGTTTTGGCGGTATTTTGTTCCGCACCCAGACCGGCGAACTCACCATCGACGCGGCAACTCTGAAGCCGGTCACCAAATCCCTCCGGCCCCTGCCTGAGAAATTCCACGGTCTCACCGACGTGGAAACCCGGTATCGACAGCGTTATGTTGATCTGATAATGAATCCCGAGGTACGCGATACGTTCAGGAAGCGGGTGGAAATTATCCGTCTGATCCGTGATTTTCTGACAAATCGTGGGTTCATGGAGGTTGAAACCCCCATGATGCAGGCCATTGCCGGCGGGGCAACGGCCAAGCCCTTCAAGACCCACCACAATGCACTGGGAATGGATCTGTATCTGCGCATTGCCCCGGAACTTTATCTGAAGCGGCTTTTGGTGGGAGGGTTTGAAAAAGTTTTTGAAATCAACCGCAACTTCAGAAACGAAGGGCTTTCCACCCGGCATAATCCGGAATTCACCATGCTTGAGTTCTATCAGGCCTTTGCAACCTACGAAGATCTCATGGATCTCACCGAAGAGATGGTTTCCTATGTTGCCGCCGAGGTCACCGGCGCCATGGTTGTGAATTACCAGGGGCAGGAAGTTGATCTTTCTCCGCCCTGGAAACGCTTTACCATGGATGAGGCGCTCATCGAGGTGGGCGGGGTTGATAAGGATGTTCTTGCCGATCCTGAGCGTACCCGGCAGCTCGTTCTTGAGAAAGGTGTCGCCCTTGAACCGTTGGCAGGGCATGGTAAAGCCAAAACCGAACTGTTTGAGCTGTTGGTGGAAGAAAAACTGGTCAATCCCACCTTTGTGACCCAGTATCCCACCGAGGTTTCTCCGTTGGCCCGACGTAATGAGAAGAACCCCGAAGTCACCGACCGTTTCGAGTTGTTCATAACCGGCCGGGAGATGGCCAATGCCTTCAGCGAACTCAATGACCCTATCGACCAGAAGCAGCGTCTGGAAAAGCAGATAGCCGAGCGGGGCAGCGATGAGGAAATTTTTCCTGTAATGGATGAGGATTTCGTCAGGGCTCTGGAGTATGGCATGCCCCCTGCGGCAGGAGAAGGAATCGGTATCGACCGCCTGACCATGCTGCTGACCGACTCTCCGTCCATTCGTGATGTAATACTCTTTCCGCATCTGCGGCCGGAGAGCAAGTAACCCTGTAACCGCCCAAGAGTACCGCACCTGCGTTGTCATCGACCTGCTCATGTGCAATAGCACACTTCGCAGGTCTCTTTCGCGCATCTGCGGCACTTCTGATCGGTTACACTCTATCGTATTGTTCCAGTAAGAGAGGAAATTTGTGAATTTTGAATGGTTTGTTTGCCTGCGATATTTGAAGGCCAAGCGCAAGCACGGTTTTATCTCGCTGATTTCTCTCATCTCCATTGCCGGGGTTATGGTCGGAGTTATGGCCCTTATCGTGGTTCTCGCGGTGATGACCGGTTTCACTTCCGAATTCCGGGATAAAATCCTGGGCATCAACTCCCATGTCGTGGTTCAGAATTATACCGGCAATATCGTGGACTACGATGAGGTTGCCGCAAAGGTTCGCACTGTTGAGGGGGTGATCGGAGTTACGCCCTATCTTTACAGTCAGGCTATGATCACCAGTGGTGATGGAGGAACCGGCGCGGTGTTGCGCGGCCTTGATCCAGCAACCGCTCAGGAAGTGCTCAGTCTGGATAAGAACCTGCGCAATGGATCTGTTGCGGATTTATCCCCCGTGAAGACAGGCGAGCGGAAGGTGCCGGGCATTATTCTCGGTAAAGAACTGGCAGCCCAGTTGCATGTCTCGGTTCATGACCGGGTGCGATTGATCTCGGCTTCTGGCCCTCTGACGCCCATGGGTGTGCTGCCCAAGGTTTCCACCTGTCAGGTCGTCGGGATTTTTGAAACCGGCATGTACGAATATGATTCCGCCCTGGCATACGTTTCTCTGGAAACGGCCCAGCGATTTTTTGATGTTTCCGGTGCGGTGCATGGTCTGGAGGTGAAAACCAGGGATCTCAATGAGGCGGATCAGGTTGCGAAACGGATCGAACAGGCTCTCGGGCCGAACTTTTTTGCCAAGGACTGGATGCGGATGAACCGGAATATTTTTTCCGCCCTGCAACTGGAAAAAACAGCTTTGTCCATTATCATGGCTCTGGTTGTGATGGTCGCGGCCTTTAATATCGTCAGCACCCTGATCATGGTGGTTATGGAAAAGAACAAAGATATCGCTATTCTGAAATCCATGGGCGCCACCTCCGGGAGTATCATGCGGATTTTCATTTACGAGGGGCTGGTAATCGGACTTTCCGGGACTTTTCTCGGGGTGTTGGGCGGGTTGGGGTTGTGCGCGATACTCAGCCGCTACCAGTTTATAAAGCTGCCCGATGTGTACCCGATTTCCACCCTGCCGGTGCTGGTTTTGCCTTCGGATGTCATCCTCATTGCCTTGTCGGCAACGGTGATTACCCTGGTCGCCACCTTGTATCCTTCCTGGCAGGCGGCCAAAGTTGATCCTGCCGTGGCGTTGCGTTACGAATAGTGCAGGGGCAAGCGATCACGGCTGAGCGTATCTGCGCCACCCTGTAATTTATCTATACTTGAAAAAAAATACAGTTTCTGCCCCATGATTATGTGCAAGGAGATGGCCCCATGTCCAGTGGAGCATCAGAACCGGGCTTTTTTTTTGAAGCGCGGGACATTTACAAAGAATACAGCAGTTATGGCACCCTGCAGGTGCTCAGTGGCGTAAGCCTGAGGCTTGTTGCCGGAGAGATGGTTGCGGTGGTGGGCGCTTCCGGCACCGGCAAAACAACCCTGCTGCATATCCTGGGCGCCCTGGATCAGCCCAGCAGGGGGCAGCTTTTTTATCGCGGTGAAAACGTTTTTGAGAAAACAGATGACCAGTTGGCCCTGTTCCGCAATCAGGTTATTGGGTTTGTTTTTCAGTTTCACCACCTGCTTCCGGAGTTTAATGCTCTGGAAAACGTTTTATTGCCCGGCCTTATCGCCGGACATAAACGCTCAGAGCTTGTCGAATATGCGGAATATCTTCTGAGTCGTGTCGGGGTCTTGAACCGTTCCACTCACAAGGTAGGCGAGCTTTCAGGTGGTGAGCAACAGCGGGTTGCCCTGGCCAGGGCATTGGTCATGAAGCCCGCAGTTCTCCTGGCGGACGAACCCACCGGAAATCTCGATCCCAAAACAGGGCTTAAAGTTTTTGAGCTGATCCGGGATTTGAGCGAGACACTGTCCCTGGCAACGGTCATGGTCACGCATAACCTTGAACTGTCGCGGAGGATGGGCAGATGTCTCACCTTGCGGGACGGGGGCTTGCATGAAACTCGGGATGACAGCAAAGATTCTTGACAGTAGGGCCAATGCCTGATAATTCTGATAAGCTAACAGATCGCCAGCCCGGCCGCATGCTTTGGGGCGGTCATTCAAGTCCCTTCACAGCGAAATCGAGAGTATGAAACAAGACAACACAGCCCGGCACATTTTACGCGCCCGCTTTTTTGGTGGGTCCATGAAAATCGTTATCGCAGCCCTTGTTCTTGTTATTGCGCAGGGCATCCTGCCTCTGGCAGGTGCGGCTTTTGGTGCCGGGCTCGAACCGAACACCGTCATAGTTCCCCCTCGAATCAATGCCCAGGCAGGAGTTGATCAACTGCTCAGCCTGAGCGACAAAACATTGTCGGATGTTGCGAAGAGCAAGGGGTTGGTAGTCCTGCCCCGAGAAGAAGTGCAACAAAAGCTCGGCTATGAGCACTGGCCCCCCAAGGCTGAGGCTCTGAAACCATTGATCGCATCGCCTGCGGTAAACTATGTGGCGGTCGGCAGTATCACCAAGCTTGGCGAGCAACTCAGCCTGGATTTTGTCGTCTATGACATCTTTGGCAATAACCCCCCCAAATTTTATTATCAGGTCAGCAATAACGAGACAGAGCTGCAGAAATCCCTGAATCAGATGGTCAACGACATTCTTTCCCAAACCGGGCAATATTTTCTTGTCCAGTCCATCGGTGTTGCCGGAAACGGCCGTATAGATTCCGGGGCCATCATGCGCCAGGTGAAAAGTCAGGCAGGGGAGCGCTATGCCCCGGAACTTTTGCGGGCGGATCTCAAAAGCATCTTCCAGATGGGGTATTTCGACGATGTGCAGATTCTTGTAACCGATTCGGATAAAGGCAAGAACATTGTCTTTCAGGTAACGGAGAAAGCAGTTATCGGCCAGGTTCTTATTAATGGAGAAAACGAGCTTGATGAGAAAGATGTAAAAGAAGTGGTGAGCATTTCTCCCAACACCATCATCAACACCAAGGAGGTGCAGACCTCCGTTGAAAACATTCGTAAACTGTACAAGGATAAAGGGTTTTACCGGACTCAGGTCGCCGCCAAACTCAACTATGCCACTCCCGACAAAGTGAATGTGACCTTTGACATCGAAGAAGGTGTCAAAATGTTTATCAAGGATATCCTTTTTGTCGGCAACAAAGCCTTTACTGCGAGTGAATTGCGCAAGGAGATGACGACTTCGGAAAAGGGGTTGCTCTCCTGGTTTACCGAATCGGGCAAGTTGAAGCGCGATCTGCTTGAGCAGGATCGTTCGCGGCTAGGCGCCCTGTATCACAACAGCGGCTATATCGAAGCCAGAATCGGTGAGCCGGTAATAACCGATGAAGGCGACTGGCTCTATGTCACCTTTGATATTCAGGAAGGCGATCGCTATCGGGTCGGCACCATTGAAATCGAAGGGGATATCGTTGGCGAGAAAAACGATCTTTTCAGCCTGGTGGAGTTGAGCAAGGAAAAGTTTTTCAGTCGAAAGATTTTACGCGATGATGTTCTGCGTCTTACGGACCGCTATGCGGAAAGTGGCTACGCCTTTGCCGAGGTGGAACCGAAGCTTGTCAAGAATGATGAAGACAAGCGTATGGATTTGTCGCTCAAGGTTGCCCAGGGAACATTGGTGCATATAAACCGGATCAATATCAAGGGCAACACCCGAACCAGAGACAAGGTCATCCGTCGGGAAATGCAGGTCAAGGAAGGTGGACTCCTTGATGCCAGCGCGGTGAGAAAGAGCAGTGAACGTCTTCAGCGGCTTGAGTTTTTTGAAGAGGTGAACGTAACCCCGGAGCCGACTGTGCAGGAAGACCTCATGGATGTTGTGGTCGAAGTGAAGGAAAAAGCCACCGGCACCTTCAGTGTCGGCGCAGGGTACAGCTCGGTGGACAATCTTATGTTCATGGGCGAAGTCAGTGAGAACAACTTTCTCGGCAAGGGGCAGCGGCTTTCCCTGCAGGCCAATGTCAGTTCCGCCAGCAACCGTTACAACTTCAGTTTCACCGAGCCTCGCCTGAACGACACCAAGCTGCTGTTCGGTTACGATATTTACAACTGGTCCAGAGAATACGACGATTACACCAAGGATTCCACCGGCGC
>JAHJTI010000139.1 GCA_018829945.1 Pseudomonadota bacterium
CGCAGGTCATCAGCCTTGCCTCGCAATGGACCAAGGACCCGGTAACGGTGGAAATCGAGCCGGAACAGGTGGTTACGGAAACCGTAGAACAGCTGGTTTATCTGGTGAGTACCAAGGAAAAATTTCCTCTGCTCTACAACATCATCATCCGCCAGAACCTTGAGCGGGTAATGATCTTTTGCAACCGTAAGGACGAAACCCGACACCTCGCCGAAAAACTGGCCCGCTACGACATCCAGTGCGCCATCCTTTCGGGAGATATCCCCCAGCACACCCGCACCAAGACCCTGGAAAACTTCCGGGCAGGCAAAATCCGAGTGCTGGTGGCCACCGATGTGGCAGGCAGGGGAATCCATGTGGACGGGGTGAGCCATGTTATCAACTACACTCTGCCCCATGACCCGGAGGATTATGTGCACCGCATCGGCCGTACCGGCCGGGCCGGCGCCCTTGGCACCTCGGTGAGCTTTGCCGATGAGTCCGATTCCTTCCAACTGCCCGATATCGAGGAATTCATCGGGGCCAAGCTGCCCTGCATCCAACCCGATCCGGATTGGCTGTCGACGCCGCCCCCTTCCAGACCCGCCCCGAAAAGAGAGTCCTCCTCGGCTCCTCGCAGTAGGTCAGGCGGCAGTCGTCCCGGTGGCACCAGGCCCAGTTCCGGGGGAAGAAGACCCTCTTCGAGCCGACACAGCCCGACGAGAACGAAGACTTCTTAAGAAGTTTCCCTGGCACACAACAACACAGATCCATTTCTAAAATTTAAATATTCAGCAGCGCTGCTTGCGCTGCCGAATATTTACAAAACCCCACACTGACCATGGCCACTATTACCCTGAAAGATATCGCCTTGAGCTTTGGCGGCCTGCCTCTACTCAACGGCATCGATTTGCAGATCGAACCCGGCGAACGGGTCTGTTTGGTGGGCCGTAACGGCGAAGGCAAATCCTCGCTCATGAAGATCCTGACCGGGGAGATCGAACCGGACCGGGGCGAAATCACCCGCCAGAAAGGATTGCGCGTGGCCCGGCTCACCCAGGAAGTTCCCGCCGACCTGGACGGGACCGTCTACGAAGTGGTGGCAGCAGGCTTAGGCGAAATGTTCGCCCTGCTGGCCCGCTACCATGCGGTGAGCCATCTGCTTCAGTCCGACCATTCCGAGGCTGTTTTGGCCGAACTGGAAGACGCCCAGCATGCTTTGGATGCCGCGGACGGCTGGCAGGCGCAACAGCGGGTGGATACGGTTCTCTCCCGATTACAGCTCCCAACCGACCAGAAGTTCTCCACCCTTTCCGGCGGGCTCAAACGGCGGGTGCTTCTTGCCCGGGCTCTGGTCAGCGAACCGGACCTGCTGCTCCTTGACGAGCCAACCAATCATCTGGATATCGAGGCCATCAACTGGCTGGAAGAATTCCTGCTGGATTTTTCCGCCACCCTGCTCTTTGTCACCCATGACCGCATGCTGCTCCAGAAGATCGCCACCCGGATCGTGGAGCTGGACCGCGGAAGGCTGACCAGCTGGCCCGGCAACTTTGCCACCTATCTCCAGCGCAAGCAGGATGCGCTGGAGGCCGAAGCGAGCCAGAGCCATAAGTTCGACAAGAAACTGGCCCAGGAAGAAACCTGGATCCGCCAGGGAATCAAGGCCCGCCGCACCCGCAACGAAGGGAGGGTCCGGGCGCTGATCGACCTGCGCAAGGAACGCTCCGAACGCCGAACCCAGACCGGCAAGGCCCGTATCCAGATGCAGGACGCCGAACGCTCCGGCAAACTGGTGGCCTCGGTTAAAGATGTCTCGTTTTATTACGATGGCGTCCCCATCATCAAGAATCTCTCCGCCACCATCATGCGCGGCGACAAGGTGGGGATCATCGGTCCCAACGGGGTAGGCAAGTCCACCCTGCTCAAACTTTTATTGGGCCAGCTTCAGCCCACGGAAGGCACCATCACCCTGGGCACCCGCATCGAGTCCTGCTATTTCGACCAGAACCGGGAACAACTCGACCCGGAAAAGACCGTGGCCGACAACGTAACCGACGGCGGGGACACCGTAACGGTTAATGGGCAACCCCGCCATATCATCAGCTATCTGCAAGATTTCCTCTTTGCCCCGGACCGGACCCGTTCGCCGGTACGCGTTCTCTCCGGCGGGGAAAAGAACCGGCTTCTTCTGGCCAAGTTGTTCACCCAGCCTTTCAACGTGCTGGTGATGGACGAACCCACCAACGATCTCGACGTGGAAACCCTGGAACTCCTCGAAGAACTACTTCTGGAGTATCAGGGCACCCTGCTGCTGGTCAGCCATGACCGGGCTTTCTTGAACAATGTGGTCACCTCCACCCTGGTTTTTGAGGGCCAAGGGAGGGTGGAAGAATACGCAGGCGGCTATGACGACTGGCTTTTGCAGCGGCCCCAGGCCCAACCAACACCACCACCTGCTAAATCCGAAAAAAGCAGCAAAAAAGAACCGCAAAAAAAGAGTGCGCACCGGAAGCTCTCCTACAAGGAAGAGCGTGAGCTTGAGGCATTGCCCAAGCGGCTGGAGGAAATGGAAAAGGAGAAAGAGGAACTGCACTGGCAGCTGGCCGACCCGAGCTTGTACCAAAAGGACAGCGCCACCATCCCCCGGGCCCAAAAAAGGCTGGAGGAACTTGAGCAGGAGCTGAAAACAGCTTTTGACCGATGGGAATCGCTTGAGTCGGTTAAGAGCGGCGAGGCTTAAATCCGTGAACAGGGCAGACCGATGAAAATCATCCTCATCGCCGCCATGGCAAAAAACCGGGTGATCGGCAAGGGCAACACCATTCCCTGGCATATCCCCGGTGAGCAGCAACGTTTCAAGGGTATGACCATGGGCCACACCCTGATCATGGGGCGAAAAACCTTCGAATCCATCGGCCGCCCGCTGCCCGGCCGAAAAACCGTGATCATCAGCCGCAACCGGGAGTACCAGGCAGCAGGCTGCCTTGTTGCCCCAAGCCTGACCGAAGCCATTGCCTTCTGTCCTGAAACGGAAACTGCCTTCATTGCCGGAGGCGGCGAGATTTACCAGCAAGCCCTGGAACTGGCCGATTCCATCTACCTCACCGTACTCGATCGGACGGTGGATGGTGACATCCTGTTTCCCGAGTTTGACCCCAAGCAATTCCTTAAAATTTCGGAAGAACGGGTGGAAGGGCCCGAGCCTTACACCTTCACTGTTTTCTCCCGCAGCTGATCACTTCTTTTTCAGCGCCTCCTCCACATCCAGATACTCTCCATAAAGCTTCTGCGCGCAATCCGGGCAGATCCCATGGCTGAACGTCACGTCCGCATGGGCGACGATGTAGGCCTCGATCTGTTTCCAGTATCCGGAATCATCCCGGATTTTCTTGCAGGAAGCGCAGATCGGCAGAAATCCTTTCAGTGTTTTCACCTGGGCCAGGGCATCCTGCAGTCTGACGATCAATTTTTCCCGTTCCTGCTCCAATTCCTTGCGCTCGGTGATCTCACGACTCAACTGCGCATTTTTTTCTGTCGCCTGCAGGGTTGCATGCGCAACCTTGTCCAGCATTCCGTTGATGGCGCCTTCAAGACTCTGCAGTTCCGCAGGTCCTTGGATCGCGACCCTGCTTTCGGCATCGGGATCTTCGCCTATCCGGGCAACCCAATCGCTCAACGTCACCACCGGCCGGACAATCTCCCTGTCGAGCAGGAGCATCATCACCAGGCAGACCACGCCGCCGATCCCAAAAAACAGCCAGTGCATCATGGAGACAGCCCGCTGCCCCCGTTCATAGATACTCCGCTGCAGAGTTGCCTCCAATAACAGGGCGGGCTGGCCGAAAAGGTCATCAACCAGCATGGCTCCGGTCATGCTCTTTGCCCCATTGCGAAAAATTGCCATCTTTTCGCCGGAAGCCTGGATCGTGTTGATAAATTCCAGTTGCGGCGGAATTTTCCTGGCCTCGTCCAGAGGGGTTACTTTGAGAAATATCTCTTCTTCCTGGGCGATCCTCGCTATTTCCGCGCCATCAAGAACACGGCCGAAAACCAGCGCCCCCCGCACCGGTCCCTGACGGGTGCTGCTCAGAATGGGACGGGAAACAAAAAGCATCGGGCCCTGAGGAAAAACAATAATTCCCTTGCGCACGCTTTCCGCATTCGCATGGATGGTCAGTTCAGGATGTGCTTTCAGAAAATCCAACATCTCTTCCGCAACCCTGACCTTTTCCCGTATCCGGCGATCATAGGCCATCAGAAAGACCGGAGCGCCATCCGGACCAAAAAAACCCATCAGGTCCACTTGCGCGCTGGCAAAGGTTACATCGGAAAGGTTTATTTCAATAAATTCAGGGGTTGGTTTTGCGACAAAGGAAACAGCGTCGTCCCACCAGGCCCAGTCCCGGTTGAGGGTGTCCAGCACCTCCAACCCCGAGGCCAACTCCTTACCTACCTCGGCCAGGCAGTGTTTAGATGTGTGAATTTCCAACTCTTCAAAGCTTTGCAGAAGAACATATTGGGAAACAGAGTGGAGGAGGAGAAAAGCGGAAAAGAAGATGGCCGCAAGAATGGCCAGGGTTTTCTTTCTGATGGTTCCGAACACCCGGAGACGGCGCAGGAGACCCTTTGATGAATCATTTGATTGCATCCGTCTCCCCCCAGAGAGTGATGCTACTTACCACTACCCATTTTCACTATACGGAAAAAAATGGGATAAGTCTCATCTTTTTAGTTTTTTATTCAAATAATTCAACAAGATAAACCTATCACACCAACGGCGCGACGTGATTGATACGGACGTAAAAAAGTGTGCCGTCTTAGGACGTTGCGCAAAAAAAATCACCCCGGAGAAACCCGGGGTGACGAGTATACATTTTTTGATCAGTTGCGCGAAATTGCCTTAGGTAAAAAACACCTCAGACCCGGGTCAGGTGGCGGTACTTGATCCGATGCGGCTGGTCAGCGGCATCGCCGAGCCTCTCCTTGCGGTCTGCCTCATATTCGGAGTAGTTGCCGTCGAACCATACCACCTGGGAATCCCCTTCAAAGGCAAGGATATGGGTGGCGATGCGGTCGAGAAACCACCGGTCATGGCTGATGACCACGGCGCAGCCGCCGAAGTTCTCCAATGCTTCCTCCAGAGCGCGCAGGGCGCTGACATCGAGGTCGTTGGTCGGCTCGTCCAGCAGGATGACGTTAGCCCCTTCCTTGAGCATTCGGGCCAGATGCACCCGGTTGCGCTGCCCGCCGGAGAGGAGCCCCACTTTTTTCTGCTGTTCATTGCCGGAAAAGTTGAACCTGCCCACATAGGCGCGGGAGTTCACCTC
>JAHJTI010000140.1 GCA_018829945.1 Pseudomonadota bacterium
CATCGGGCAGGGGCACGATGATCTGCCGGTCGAACCGTCCCGGCCGCTTGAGGGCCGGATCGAGAATATCGGGACGATTGGTGGCTGCGATGATGATAACCCCGGCATTGGCCTCGAAGCCGTCCATTTCCACCAGCAACTGGTTCAGGGTCTGCTCGCGCTCGTCGTTGCCGCCGCCGGCCCCGACTCCGCGCTGCCTGCCCACCGCGTCGATTTCATCGATAAAAACGATACAGGGCGCTTTTTTCTTGGCTTCCTTGAACAAATCCCGCACCCGGCTGGCGCCGACGCCCACATACATCTCGACAAAATCCGAGCCGCTGATGGAGAAAAACGGCACTTTGGCTTCGCCGGCAATGGCGCGGGCCAGAAGGGTCTTACCCGTGCCCGGCTCGCCGGAGAGCAGTACGCCTTTGGGAATCTTGGCTCCCACCCTGGTAAAGATGCCCGGGTCGCGGAGAAAATCAACGATCTCGCCCAGTTCCTCGCTTGCTTCTTCGATACCAGCCACATCACTGAAGGTGACCGTGGATTCCTCGCCCTCGATAAGACGTGCCCTGCTTTTACCGAAGGTCATCAGTCCCTTGCCGCCTCCGCCCTGGGACTGACGCATGAAATAGAGGCCAAGCGCAACCAGAACGATCATCGGCATCCAGGAGATCAGAATACTCACCAGCCAATGGGGCTCTTTTTTCTTTTCCACCCGGAGGGCAATCCCCTCTTTCATAAATGGCTTCACCTGTTCCAGGCTATCCGGCAACACGGTCTGGAAACGGTTGCCCACCAGATCCTGGGCATCGGCCACATTTTCCGTAATGGTGATCTTGCTCACCTTGCCCGAGTTGACGCTTTCCAGAAAATCGTTGTAGCTGATCCGGTTGACCGGCTCGACCGAAGGATTGAAAATATTGATCAGCACCAACCCCACCAGGGCAATGACCAGCCAGATGGACAGATTCTTGTAAAATTGGTTCAAGACACGCCTCCTCGTTATTGTTTACACGTTGTACGGTAACTGTTTATGAGATCCTGTGCAGCCAACTCAATACGCGATGGCGGAAGCGGAGACAAAAAGGCCTGTACGCTCATGCCACAGCGGACAGGCCGATGCCGGCCAAGCGAACAGAGCGGAACGGAAAAGGGACGCGACGCCCTGTGGCCGCTTTCTTTGTACACGATGCCGGACGAAAAACGCAAGCAATCAGGCGGACATCGACTGATCGCCGGCCAGTCCGCCGGGCCGGTCGATCTTCTTCGGCACCAGAGCGCTGGACATGAAGGCTGTGCAGAGCTTACGCTTTTCAAAGGAGCATCCGGCAATATTCCAGCAGGGCGTGTATTGCAACAACTTGCGGATGGCTGCCAGACTGATGCCATGCTCGTGGATCATGGTGCGCAAACAGGAAACCCATTTCAGATTATCAAGACTGTAATACCGCCACTTGCCATGCCGGGCAGGGGCGATCAGGCCGTCACGCTCATACATTCTCAGGGTGCGCGGGGTAACCGAAAGCATCTCGGCGGCAGCGCTGATGGTGAACACGGCCTGGTCATGGCCCAGCAAAGGATTGGGATAAAAATTTTTTCCAGAAGTATCAGATGTCGGAATAGGTGCGTTCATGGCGTTACCCTCCTTATCAGGATATTTACAGAGGCATGGGTCCATCAATCTTCAGGGAGAAAACGGCGATAATGGCCGGCACCGCAGCAAAAGGACCCATGAGAAGCGACATGACAAAGGAGCTGACAAACCAGAAGGTTTCGGCTAGCTTGCCGGTGGCTGCCCCATTAACCGGAGCTGCGCATTTTTTTTCGCTGCGGAATGTTTTTTTCATGGCCGACCTCCTTTTCTCGGATGTCATGGATGGCGCAGAATCACTTCGTGCACCGCTATGTCATGGTGTATACGCAAGGGGTATGCCAGAAGAATACGAGCGGCTGGAATGCGAAAAACCACGAATGCTTTTTTCACATGAAAACAGAGACCTGCATACCATAAAAAAAATTATTTATAGGGTATCATACACCATGACAGCACTATTTATTGCCACGGAAAGGGCTAGCAACACGCCCAAAACAATACCGGCGCGGATCATATTGCGCCCAGAATACCCTTTAGGGCTTCAGGCCTGAGACATGACAACAACCAAACACTGCAGACAATGCGGCACCTGTTGCCGGAAAGGCGGACCAGCCTTGAGCCGGGAGGATCTCGACCTTGTCCGTCTGGGGCATATCCGCCACGATCAACTGATCACCATCCGATGCGGCGAACTGGGGTACAACCCTGGCACCGACAGACTGGAACCGGTTCCCGTGGAGCTGCTCAAGGTGCGGGGGAAGGGTGGTGGCTGGACCTGCCTTTTTTTTAATGAAGCACAAAACGATTGCACCATGTATGCGCACCGCCCCGCAACCTGCAGGATTCTGCAATGTTGGCAGCCAGAAGCGCTTCTGGCCACCATCTACCAAAACACCCTGCGACGCGCCGACCTGATCAACCCGAACGACCCGATCCTTGCCGAGATCGAGCGCCACGAGCAGGCATGTCCGGGCAAACTCTTCACCGATCTTCTTACAGAAGCGGACAACCCGGAAAATGTGACCAGGCTCACGGAAATGGTGCGGGCCGATCTGGCTATCAGGGATGATATTGCCCACAAGTTTGGGATTTCGCTGGAAATGGAATTTTTTCTTTTAGGAAGACCGCTGTTCAAGCAGCTCGCAGGGTCTGGGCTGGAATGTGTTGAGGAAAACGGGGGGATTCGTTTGGAGAGACGGAAAAAATGATCGATGTCTTACGGGTTGATACTGCAGGACCTCTTTTCCAAATAGAGTTGCTCCACGGAGAGCAAGGGTCGTTCGCGGTGAGCCTGTCGAACCGCAATTCTCTGCCCACAAATGGGCCTTCGACAGGGCTCTCCTGAGCTTATCGAAGGGCTCAGGCCGAACGGTTTTCGGTAATTGACGACACGACCTTCCGGCAGGGGAAAGACAAAGGAAGGCAGAGGTGTTACTTCACTTCCCGAACCATGATCTCTTCGGACCAGTCGTTATGCTCAAACTGCTCATGGTCCGGCTTGGGGGGTTTTTCCTCGTTCAGCCGCTGCTTCAACCACTTGAGCACCTGCTCGAATTCTCCCGCAACCTCGGCCATGGCGCGGCCCCGGTGACTGACCCGGTTCTTTTCTTCCATGGTGAGTTCGGCAAAGGACTTGCCCAGTTCCGGATAAAAGAAAATCGGGTCATAGCCAAAACCATCCTCGCCTCGAGGAACGGCAAGCAGTTCCCCTTCGCAGGTTCCCTCATAGGTCAGGGCCGGACCGCTTGGCACCGCGATGGAAATAACACAGTGGAAGGCCGCCTTGCGGTTGGCCACCCCTTCCATATTTTTAAGCAGCTTGGCGGTATTCTCCGCATCGGTGGCATTTTCTCCGGCATACCGGGCGGAATACACCCCGGGCGCGCCATCAAGGGCATCGACCGCCAGGCCGGAATCATCGGCAATGGCAGGCAGCCCCAAAACTTTGGCAGTAAAATGCGCCTTTTTATAGGCATTGTCGTCAAAGGTTTCGCCGTCCTCAACGACCTCGGGAATGGGGCCGAAATCTGCCAGACTTTTGACCTCCACCGGGAAATCCTTGAGCAACTCCTGAAATTCCCTCAGCTTCCCCTTATTCCGGGTGGCCAGAACCAATATATTGAACATAATTTTTCTCCTCACAAAAAGCCGTGGCTTGATACTATCGTAAGAGACACATGTAAACCCTGCTCGTCTGGAAGTCAAGACAGGGGAAGAAACTTGTCTTAAGTCAAGGACCTTACGGTCATCGGGGAGTAAAAAAACAAGAGGCAATCCCGCCCAACTTTTTCAACATACAAGGATGGTCGCCATGACTAAAGAAAACGAGACAACCAAAAGCTACAATATCGCCCCCGGTCCGAAAATGGGAGTTGTCACCCCGGAGTTCCTGGAAACAATCGCGGCCGTGGCCAGAAGGCATGCCATCCCCCTCCTGAAAATCACAGAGGCGCAGCGATTTGCTCTGATCGGACATGATCCGGAGCAGGTAGCGCAAATCTGGCAGGAACTGGGTCAGGAAGCGGGACCGCAAAAACCGGTGGGCATCCACTACATCAAAGCCTGCCCTGGTGAAAAGTGGTGCAAATACGGCCGGAAGGATTCCCTTGCCATGGGGGAAAAAATGGGTGCGGCGCTGCTCTCCATGCCGCTACCGGCCAAAACCAAGGTAGGCATCTCCGGCTGCCCCATGAATTGCTGTGAAAGCTTTGTCCGCGATCTGGGAATTTTCGGCAAGAAAAACGGGTGGTCCTTGGTGTTCGGGGGTAATGGCGGCGGAATGCCGAGAATCGGCGACATTATTGCCGAAAATCTCAGCGACGAGGAGGCTATCCGGCTGGCAGAACGATGCCTGCAATACTACGCTGCAAATGCCAGGAAAAAAGAACGCACCGCCCGCTTCATGGAGCGCACCGATTTGGAAACATTCAAGGAAGCGGTGCTGAGTAAATAGGGTCGTCCTAAAACCAAAGATTACACACCGTCACTGCGGCAATGAGCCCGACGGTTTCGCCGCAGAGCGCCGCAGGCAGGGCATGCCGGGTGCGCTGGATGCCGACTGCGCCGAAATAGACGGCCAGCACATAAAGGGTGGTTTCGCTGGAACCCTGGATCACCGAAACCATGGCGGAGAGCAGGCTGTCCGGCGACTGTTTGATGATCTCGCTCATGAAGGCGAAGGAGCCGCTGCCGGAGAGAGGTCTGAGAAGACCCATGGCCAGAGCCTCGGTCGGCATGCCCACGGCCGAGGTCAAGGGCGAGAGGACGGTAACCAGAATATCCATGGCCCCGCTGGCCCGGAACATGCCGATGGCGACAAAGATCGCCACCATGAAGGGAATGATCCGGATGGCGGTGGTGAATCCTTCCTTGGCGCCCTCGGTGAGGGTTTCGTAGACCCTCACCCCCCGCAGATAGCCGAAGATGAGCAACCCGGAAATCAAGGCCGGAATCAACCAGCTGGACAGGCTGTTGAGGCTGGACGCGGAAAAAGCCAGAGGTTCCGCGGCGCTTCCCAACTGATACATCGCCCCTCCCACAAAAAGCGCAACCAGCAGCCAGATGAACCGTTGTCCTGCCACACTGGGGGGACACAGCTCAGGTTCGATGACGACCTCTGCCTCGCCCCCAACGGCTTTATAAGTTTCCTGCACAGCGAGCAATTCCGGTCCGCTGATTTTACGGGCCAGCATTTTGGCCGCCACAATGGCCGCAATGGTGGAACAGGTGGTGGCAATGATGGAGGGGATAAAGATGGCGGCCGGGCTCATTGCTCCTGCGGCGGCACGGATGGTGATCACCCCCAGGGGCAGCAGGGTGACACTGGAG
>JAHJTI010000141.1 GCA_018829945.1 Pseudomonadota bacterium
ATGTGTTAAGCACGCCGCCAGCGTTCAATCTGAGCCAGGATCAAACTCTCCAGTTAAATATCTTAACAAGTCCCTAAAGACTCGTTATTCTTCAACAGAGATTCTGATCTCTTTAATGCAATAAAACTCCCCGAAGCTTAAAGCTCCGGTTTCTTGGGGCCCATCTTTTACTTCTTCACTATTCAGTTTTCAATGATCGCTGCGCCAAGTGGGCTGACCCGAAGTCAGTCTTGGCCTCCATCGTTGCGGAGAGCGGCAAATTAGTCGATCCGGCCCCCCACGTCAACCCTATTTTTTACTTTTTATTCGCCAGACACCAAAAAGCACAGTAATCCATTGAAATAAATTGAATATTTTCTTGTTGACCCACCCCATTGTTTGTGAATTAATACAGGTAGAGCCATTTTTCATACTATATAATGTAATAGACACGAGGGCGATTGCCTTGGGGGTGACTATGCACGAAGCGCTCTTTTACACCCATCCCGCCGACAGCCCAGACCATGTTCGCTGTCTGCTTTGCCGCCACAATTGCCTGATTGCTGAAAATCACCGGGGAATCTGCCAGGTTCGGGAAAACCGGAGCGGGGTACTATACAGCCTCAACTACGGCCGGTTGATCAGCGAAAATATCGACCCCATCGAAAAGAAGCCCGTCTTTCATATGCTGCCAGGCTCCCGCTCCTATTCCATTGCCACGGTAGGCTGTAATTTCCATTGCAAGCATTGCCAAAATTACGAAATCTCCCAGTATCCCCATCGCCATGCAGGTGAAATTCCAGGAACTCTGCGCACCCCGCAAGAAGTTGTGGAAGCCGCCAAACAGTCCGGCTGTCAGTCCATCAGCTACACCTATGTTGAGCCGACCATTTTTTACGAGTTTGCCCTTGATACCGCCAAACTTGCCCGGAAGGCAGGCCTAAAAAATATCTTTGTGAGCAACGGCTATACCGGAGCCGAGGCCACCCGGGAACTTGCTCCGTATCTTGACGCCAACAATATCGACCTCAAAGCCTTCACCGACAAATTCTACAAAGAGGTATGCGGAGCCAGACTGCAACCTGTACTTGATACAATCCGGTTGATGAAAGAGCTCGGGGTCTGGGTGGAGGTCACCACCCTGGTGATTCCGGGCTGGAACGATTCGGACGAAGAATTGCGCGACATTGCCTGTTTCATCAAGAGCATTTCCGCTGATATCCCCTGGCATGTCTCCCGTTTCTGGCCCACCTACAAAATGACCGACCGGCCGTCTACCCCTCACCACACCCTGATTCGCGCCAGGGAAATCGGCATGAGCGAGGGATTGCGCTATGTCTATGTCGGGAATATTCCTGATGACACCGGAGAAAATACTCTCTGCCCGAACTGCGGGGGACTGGTCATCGAACGAGCCGGCTTTGCGGTAAAACAGCAACAGATGACCGACGGAAACTGCACCCATTGCAACACACCCATCGCCGGCATTTTTTAGGAGACATTACGGAACAATCAACTCGCCGGTTCGACTTATACCGGGAACAACATCCAATGCTCCCATTACTGTTTTCCACAACAAATCAGGGGTATCATAAAAGATCCCCTGGTTTTTTTTGACCTTCTCACCGGTTGCCTCACGCCATTTACAGTGGCCCAATTCCGTAATTCTTATTGACGAAAAAGGCGCGATCAGTTTTAATACTTTGATTTTTATTGAGGCCTGTAACCGCCATATTTTCTCGCACAGAAAGGGCACCTTTATCCTTGCTATATTCTCTGTATCAACTTATCGGCTGGCTCTTTTTCATTGTCGTTTCGCCTTTTGCCTGCGTGTATCTGGCTATTTCGGGCAAACATCGCCAAGGACTCCGGCAACGCTTCGGGCATGTTGAAGACATTCAGCTTGACGAGGATAAACCTGTCCGCATCTGGCTGCATGCCGCATCGGTTGGCGAACTCCAAGTTGCCTTGGCGCTGATTCCCGAGATAAAAAGACAGCTGCCCGAAGCTTCCATCGTTGTCTCAACCGGAAATCGCCACGGACTGGCCATGGCGACCCAACGATTGCCAGAGGATGTTCCTTGTTTTTTCGCACCGCTGGACCTCATCGGTATTGTCAACCGGACCCTGAAAACAATCCGGCCCACGATATATGTCTGCCTGGAAACCGAACTGTGGCCGAACATTATCCGACAGGCGCAACACCACGGAGCCAAGCTGTTTCTACTGAACGGCCGCCTTTCTGCCAACTCGTATGTCGGCTACAGAAAGATAAAAAGCTTCATGCAGGATCTGCTTTCCTGTTTCACCAAAATTTCCGTTATCCAGGGTGATGACGCCAAGCGATTCAGGGCGTTGGGCGCTGACCCTGCCAACATACGAATCCTTGGCAATGCCAAGTACGACCAGATAGTAACCCAGGCAGACTCGAATCTGGGCGAGCATTACCGGCAGATGCTGGGTCTCCATCTTCAGCAACCGGTGCTGGTTACAGGCAGCACTCATACGGGCGAAGAAGCGATGCTGATCGAGGTGTTTCGCTCCCTGCAGGAACGCCTCCCGGACCTTGTCTGGGTAGTTGCACCCCGGCATCTCCGGCGGCTCACTGAAGTTGAAAAACTCTTCAAGGATCAAGGAATCGCCACCATGCGGTTGCGCCAGGTACAGGAACAAGGCCGCAGCACCGACGTGGTTTTGATTGACACCATGGGTGAACTGGCAGGCCTTTATTCCATGGCAACCTATGTTTTTTGCGGAGGAAGCCTGGTGGAACGCGGCGGCCACAATGTCTTGGAAGCGGCAGCCTGGGGAACCCCTGTTTTTTACGGACCTC
Organism: Pseudomonadota bacterium; assembly: GCA_018829945.1. GTDB lineage: Bacteria > Desulfobacterota > Desulfobulbia > Desulfobulbales > Desulfurivibrionaceae > Thiovibrio. The sequence continues at coordinate 2,813 of JAHJTI010000141.1, forward strand.
ACATGTCGGATTTTTCGGACGCCAAGGCATTACTTGAGGCTGAGAACGCCGGATTTTGCGTGAAAACCCCAAAGGAACTCACCCGCAAACTTCTCTATTTTATTGAGAAACCGGAAGAATATGCCGTGGCGGGTCGCGGCGCCTTGAAAGTCGCAAGCAGACAGCAGGGCTCGGCCCAAAAACAGGTCGCGCTCATCACAGAGGATCTGCATTCCGTATCGCATTCATCGTGCGTACCTAATACAATTTAGAGCTTAGGAAATTTCTATGAAAGCACTGATCGCCCTTGAAGACGGCACTATTTTTGAGGGGAAATCCTTCACCGGCCCCGGAGAAACCAGCGGCGAAATCGTATTCAACACCGGCATGAGCGGCTACCAGGAAGTACTCACCGACCCCTCCTACAAGGGTCAGATCGTCACCATGACTTACCCGCTCATCGGCAACTACGGCGTCAACCCTGAGGACATGGAATCGGACAGGGTGCAGGTAGAGGCTTTCCTCATTAAAGAATACAATGCCATCCCCAGCAATTACCGTTCAACCGGAACGCTGGCCGATTTCCTCAAAAAGGACAACATTCTCGGAATCGAGGGTATCGATACCCGGGCTCTTACCCGTCATATCCGTACGGCCGGGGCACTCAAAGGCATCGTTTCCACCGAGGATCTCGACCCGGAATCCCTCATCCGTAAAGCCAAGAATTCCCCCGGTCTGGTCGGTCGGGATCTGGTTCGTGAAGTAACCTGTGCTGAGCCCTATGGCTGGCGTGAGAACAAACCCGTTGCCGGAAGCAATTTCAGCACGGCCGCGCCTGGAAAATACAAGGTTGTCGCCTATGATTTCGGGCTGAAGTACAATCAGCTCAGGCTTCTGACCGAACGGAACTGCTCCGTGCAGGTTGTCCCCTGCACGACCTCCGCCGATGAAATCATGGCCATGAACCCCGACGGCGTCTTTCTCTCCAATGGCCCAGGCGATCCCGCCGGCATTCCCGGAATTGTCGATAATATCCGCGCCCTGTTCGGCAAAAAACCCATTTTCGGCATCTGCCTGGGCAACCAGCTTCTCGGCCTGGCCTATGGCGGCACCACCTATAAGCTCAAGTTCGGCCATCGCGGCGCCAACCAGCCGGTCAAGGATCTTACCACCGGAAAGATTGAAATAACTTCGCAAAATCATGGTTTCTGCGTTGATTCGGCTACCTTGAATCCGGATGATATCGAGCTCACCCATATCAATCTCAACGACAACAGCGTCGAAGGCATGCGGCACCGGAAATATCCGATATTTTCCGTGCAATACCATCCGGAAAATGCCCCGGGGCCGTATGACTCGCTGTATCTTTTTGACAGATTTATCGACATGATGCGGCAAAAGTAACACCGCCGCCAGTGCGGACAACAGACAATGCAACGATCTTTATATATAATTGATATAACTACTAGCAGGTAAGAAATCCGATGCCTAAAAGAACCGACATTAAAAAGATTCTGATTATCGGCTCCGGCCCCATCATCATCAGCCAGGCTTGCGAGTTCGACTATTCCGGCACCCAGGCGGTAAAGGCCCTGAAAGAGGAAGGCTACGAAGTCATCCTCATCAATTCCAATCCGGCCACCATTATGACCGATCCCGAGATCGCCGATCGGACCTACATCGAGCCGATCACTCCGGAAATGGTCGCAAAGATCATTGAACGGGAACGCCCCGACGCACTTCTGCCCACCCTGGGCGGCCAGACCGCGCTTAACACCGCCATTAAGGTCGCTGAACTGGGCGTACTGGACAAGTTTGGGGTGGAATTGCTCGGCGCCAATATCGCGGTCATTAAAAAGGCGGAAGGGAGAGATTCCTTCCGTGCGGCCATGCGAAAGATCGGCCTCAAGGTCCCGGAAAGCGCCATCATCCACACCATTGAAGAGACCAAA
>JAHJTI010000142.1 GCA_018829945.1 Pseudomonadota bacterium
GAGAAGTTAAAGTGATTATTACAGGGGGTAATGGAGAATAACACATACGCGTTGGCGGAAAAAAGAGAAAAGCGCTTGCCGAGACCGGTCTCCTCCGCCTCACAAACTCCGGACCGTCACCCTGTCAGGATCAGGCAGCGCGTCTGTCACCACGGTAAAAGCATGGATAACCACCGTGCGGCCGTTCTCGGTTTCCACATACACCCGCCATTTTCCCGCCGACACATCCTGCTTATAGGTATACCCGCGAAAACCGCCGTTGCGGCCGCCAAAAAGACCGAAACCCATGCGGGAAACCGTCACCCAGCCGCGCTTATCATCGTAATGCTCCCAGCGGTGATAGAGACGGGTGCTTAAACCGGCCGGGGCAAATACCGAGGAAACGCAATACAGCCGTTCGCCCGGGCCGATATGCACCTCGCCCGACAACTCCCGCCAGAAGACCCACCAGCGTGATTTTTCAAGGGTGAGTCGATACGCATCATCCACACGCTCGAAATTCACCCCCACCTGAATGCCACGTTTCACCAGGGGAACCGGAGGAATAATATCCAGAGGATAGGCCACGGCCAGCATGGCGGCAATGATCCAGACCGGCGATGCCCGCCCGGGGCACCCCGGTGTTTTCTTCCGCAGCCAGTGGGTGAGGCCGGCCCCGGCCAGGGTGCTGCCATAAAACCAGACCATGCTGATGCTGCCGACCATATGCGGCAGCAAGAAGTTAAACAGCAGCATGGCGCACAGCCCGAACAGACTCCAGGTGAGGGTAAACCGATGGTATTTGTTGTCAATAAATTCATTGGCAACAAGCAATGCACCAAGCCCCAGCGACCAGAGCATGGCGGTCAGATGACTTGAACTTTGAAAGTAGAGGATGAACAACGCGCTGAACAGCCCGCCGAACAAAAACTGGAGCAGCAGATACGGCGCGCGTTCCCACCAGCTAGAGCGGAATAAAGCGTGCACCGCTGTGCTGTGTCGGCTAATCGTATTCTGGACGCCTCCTTCGGAGGCCACCACCGCAAGGGTATGGCGCCTATACCCCATCCACCACAAAATCCCGGCTGCGCCGACAAGATAGCCGGCCAAAATCCAGAGATCCGCAGGAGCTACCGAGCGACCGATGGTGAGCGCATCCCACAAAAAACCGCCAAAAAACGCAATGGCGGGAAAATAGGCGCGGAGAGTTACGAGTCTGTTATGCACGGAGGTGTCCCGCAGGAGGCGAAAAGGGGAAGGATGTCTTTATCGTTTCAACTGGAGGGTGGGCTTGTTGCCAAGCACCAGCTTGAGCCAATCATAGCCGAAGGTGAGCAGGGCCTCGTCATCGGTCTCAATGAGGCGTTTCCGTGACTTGTCCAGCCGGTAGACGTTGAGCATATTGTGTTCGGCCACGTACTGCCGGAACCGGTCGATGTTGTAGCAGACCATGAAGGCCAACTGTTGCTTGGGTCCGGCCGCGCCCTCGCCCTGCCAGGGGTTTGCGGCAAAGAGGGTGTCCATTTCAGCCCAAAGATCGTCCATGGCGTTGTAATACACCAGATTCTGGTCGCGGAGCCATTCCTTCACCGTCCATTCCTTTTTCTCCTGATGCCCAAGGCAATAGGAATGATCGGTCATAAAATAATAAGCCCGGGGCTGGCCCTTTTCAGGGTTGCGGTCAACAGCCCGCTCCAGCGGATAGGTGCGGCAGGCGGAGGGGCGGTCCTCATAGACGAGACAGCCCCGCTCGGGATCAAGAAAAGGGCAGCTATTTTCCTCATCATCCCGCATCCGCATGATAATGGAAGGGAAAAGCGGATTGGCACCCTTAACCACGCCTGCATAGGTGTTGAGAAACTCCTCCGAGGTGATCCCCAGTCTTTTTTTCAGACGGATGATATCGTAGGGATAAAGAAAGAGGGTAAGCTGCCGGCAACAGCGGGTAAAACAGGGAACCTCTGAATGGCAGGCAAAGGGGAACAGGGAATCACCCAGCGGCTGCATGCCCTCGGGAAATTTTTTTAAGTCGGTCATGTTTTTTTCCTGGTGCAATATATCGACGGCGCAGTAACAATACGCCTTGCAACATGGTTTTCCATGTCGTGAAAGTGTCGCGCAAATTACCATCCTGCCGCCAAAAGGTCAACAGGATGCACAACCCTCGGCCCCAACAGGAAAACACATGCCTCTCCGCCCACAAACCGGTTCCCCGCGTGTCCTGCTTCCTGCCCTGGCCCTGCTGCTTCTGGTCTCGGCCTGCGCTCCGAGACTGCGGACCTCGGCCTGGGTTGTCCGTTTCGACTTGGACAGCCCGTCAAAGGTTGCCTCCATCTGTAAGGAAGCAAAACAGGCTGGCTTTGATGAACTGCTGGTGCAGGTCCGGGGGCGTGCCGACGCCCTGTATCACAGCGATATAGCACCCCGTGCCGAGAATCTGGCCACAGCTCCGGCGGATTTCGACCCGTTGGCCCAACTTCTCACCGATTGCGCCCCCCTGCCTCTCCATGCCTGGCTTAATGTCTTTTACCTGTGGGGCGGAGTCTCCCCGCCGGAAAACCCGACACACCCCGGACACCCGGATCAACCATGGATTCTCTCCGACAATAACGGCCAACCGGTCTCGGGTTATTCCGAGCGGGAGAGACGACTCGGCTGGATCGAAGGCAACTATGCCGACCCGTCCTCTGCAGAATACCGGGATCTCTTTGTGCAAGTGGTTCAGGAGTTGCTGGACCGCTATCCGGTGGCTGGAATCCACCTTGACTTCATCCGCTACCCCGGTCCGGGCTATGGAAAAAGCGATGTCCTTGCCGAAAAATTCGAGCAACTCTGGGGGATTGACCCGCGATTTCTGCCGGAACAACTCAGTTCCGAGACCGTATCCGCCTGGCTTGAGGGAAAACAGTCCCCGGCGGACAGGATTCTTACCACGGCAGCGCTTTTCTGGAATGATTTCCGAGCAGGCCAGGTTAGCCAACTGGTCAGGGAGGTGCGGCAAGCCATGAACCACCGGAGCACACCGAGGCCAACCCTCTCGGCCGCCGTTTTCCCGGAGCCGTCTGCCGCCTACCTGGAAAACGGACAGGAGTGGCAGGCCTGGGCAGCGGAAGGTCTGGTGGACGCCCTCTATCCCATGGCCTATTTCGGAGATACCGACCGGGTGGGCGCCCAACTCCGACAGATCGCTCACAACACTTCCCGCACTCACACAGTCGTGCTCTGGGCCGGGCTTGGCGCAGCCGACAAATATCCGGAACAGCTTGGCAAAGAAGCGAGGATAGCAGGAGAAAACAACTATGCAGGCGTTGCCTTTTTCAGCCTGGGCCATCTCCTGAAGAAAGCCGAACCGCCACCATACGTCGAGGCAGTGCGGGTTCCCCGCAGATCTTTTAACACCAGGGCCGAACCACTTCAAGTCGATGACATAACTGCAGCCTCCCCAGCCCTTCTGCCCCCGAATCTGCATACACTGAAAAACATTGTCAGAAAGGCTCTGAACGGAACATCCTTAAAAAACAATCTGGAAGCCCGCCTTACCGAGCGGCTGCGCGAATTTGATCATGCCCGGCAACAGGCCATCCCGCAAACCTTCAAAGAACTGAAAAACACTCCAGCCATGCTGCCTGAGAGGGTGGAATTGAGCGGGATCTTCCGCTACATCAACCCCATGGACAGCCCCACCCGCTTGCAGGAGCAGGAGACGCTCTGCGAAAAAGCCCGCCAGCGCCTGCTGTCGGGAGAAGATTTTGCCACGGTAGCCAAGGAAATGTCCCAGGACAGCAGCAAAACCATGGACGGACTGCTGGCTTCCCGCTTTCTTGATCCGCTGAATATCCAGGACCAGGAACTTGCCCGGCTTGCCCCTTTGGAAATCACCCGGGTCATGCAGACGACCAACGGATTCTGGTGCTATCGGGTCGAAGGAAAGAGTCCCGGCGATCAAACAACTTTTGCCGGAGCTCCCTGGGAGGCGAGGCGGATATTGTTCCGCCAGACACTCACCAGAATAATGAAGGCAGACACCGACATATGAGGGGTATCAATTCATTACGATCTCCACCGCTCACCCTGAATCTACCGAAAAATTCTTGTGATTTCTCCGTCAACTATGAATAAACACATATTCCCTCTGGTTGATAATAATCTTCACCCTTCCGCCATGATTCTCTCCGTATACCTCCCAACCCGGCCTGCCTTTAATCTCGCATTGCACACTGCCGGGCGAATGACTATTCCTTGGCCCATCAAACCATGCGAGGCAATCCGTCTCTCCGTTATCCCGCCGGGCAATGATTCTGGCCATATCCCGAGCCAAATCAAAATCAAGTTCCGCCCCGGTGATTGCAATCAAAATGTCTTTCATGATACTATCCCTCCGTTGAAGAATGTTTCCCTTGCAACCAAGGGAACAGTGCTACACCCTTTACGCAAAACAAATGTCGGCCGGGGCACCCCATGAGACTGCGGACCATAATCTTCATTATCCTCCTTGCTCTTGGCATCCTGCCCATTCTCACTCTGGTCGGAGTCAATCTCAGGTCCCACATCAACCAGCATGAGTCGGTGGAAAAAAATCGAACCTCCGCCAGAGCTGAAAGCAACTTCGTTTCCCTCAATGCCCGGGTAAAATGCATCAGAAAAAGCCTTCTCCAGGCAGCCACCACCCCCATGACCGCAGGACTCACCCCGTTGCCCATGGACTCTGCCGGGCGCCGACGGTTAACACAGCTGCTTATCGGCCAGATGAACAGCGATGCGGTGATCCTCGGAGTCCGCTTGCTTGACACCAATGGCAACCAGCTGGTCCATCTCCGCCGAAACAGTGATCCCATGCTGCCCGGCGTAGAGCCACCGGCGCCGATCACCGCCCCTCCGCTCGAAGTCGTTCCAGACACCACGAATAATGAGACAATCCAACATCCTTTGTTTCAGAAAGGATTGGCGCTCAAGGAATCCGAGGTTGAAACGTTTTTTTCCTCGAATCAGGCCGATCCCGACACCGCCATACTCAGCCTGGCAACGCCAATCCCCGGAATGGATGGGTCTGTGGCCGGCGTAGTCATCATGGACATTGCGACCGAACTGTTTCTTGATGCCCATAAAAATTCCTGCTGGGCAACGTTTTCGGGTGAGATTGTCCATACCCCGATTTCTTTCCCCGCACTGGACACTCCACACCCCATCGCTTCCGGCGCCAGCCTCCCGTCTCTTTTCCCAGGGATTTCCACCCGCATGACGGATGATCACCCTTTCGTCTGGGAGAACGCATCGGGTCACAGCCTCATCTGGCTTCCTCTCATATTTAATGACAATCTTCCTCCGACCCTGTGGCTCGGATCCCCCGTAGACCGCAGCGCCGCCAGGGAATGGAAACTTTCCCTGATCTACAACATTATCTGGATCGTAATCAGCATTGCCGTCATCGTTTCGCTCATTGCCAATGCCATCGCCAAAAAAATCGACCGGATCAAGGATTCGATCCTCACCGGATTGGACTCCATCCTGAACAAGGGTCAGGCAAACGTTCAATTCAGTTGGACCGGCCCCCGGGAAGTGATCAATCTTGCCGAGGAACTTACCACCCTTGCCCGCCACTATGCGGCAACCAGAACAAAACAGCAAGTGGCGGAAGCCGACCTGCGGCAAAGCGAGGATAAATTTAGAAACCTCACCGCCTCGGCCCAGGACGCCATCGCCATGATGGATCATCGCGGCAACATCTCTTATTGGAACGAAGCTGCCAAGGAGATTTTCGGATTCGGCGCAGAAGAGGCTCTGGGAAAACCTATTCACACCCTCATCTCGCCGCGCCTCGCGGAATCAAGCCATAAGGATTCCCCCCAGACAACCCCGGCCAGCGACGGGCCTATCCGCGAAACAATCGAGCTCATCACCAGGCGCAAGGACGGCACGGAATTTCCCATCGAACTCTCGCTTTCAGAAGCTCGGGTCAAAGATCAGTGGCATTCCATCTGGATTATCCGTGACATCACCGAACGCAAGCGGGCCGAGGACGAGGTCCGTCTCCAGCAGCAGCAGCTGGTCCAGGCAGACAAGATGATCTCGCTGGGCGTACTCATCTCCGGCGTTGCACATGAAATCAACAACCCGAACAGCATCGCCATGCTGAACAATTCCATGCTTTTCAAGGCGTGGGAAAGCGCCAAACCCATTCTCGATGAATACGCCAAAGAAAACGGCGATTTTCTCATCGCCGGCCTGCTTTACAGTGAGATGAGCGAACAGATCCCCCGCCTTTTTCTGGAATTGGAAGAAAGCGCCCGTCGCATCAAAAATATTGTCCATGACCTCAAGGATTACGCCCGGCAGGACACGACCCGCCACATGGAACAATTGGAAATTAATGAGATTATCCAGACAGCGGTACGCCTCAACCACAACAAGATCAAAAATGCCACCAGCAATTTCAAGACCAATCTCACCCCGGATCTGCCGCCCATCCGGGGCAACAGGCAGCGGCTTGAGCAGGTGCTGATCAATCTGATCCAAAACAGTTGCGAGGCCCTTGCCACCAAGGATAACGCCATAAGCATCACCTCGCGCTATGATGCGAACAGCGATGAAGTTGAAATTTCCGTTCACGACCAAGGAACAGGCATTGCCGGGGATATCATCAATCGGATCACGGACCCGTTCTTCACCACCAAACGGTCCTACGGCGGCACCGGCCTCGGCCTCTCCGTATCCGCCGGAATCATCAAGGAACACCAAGGCAGGCTGCGGTTCACTTCGACTCCCGCGACAGGGACCACTGCGACCATCTCCTTTCCAGTCTGTCGGGAAGAGACGGAGACCTCTCTCCTTGCAAAGCCGAATGACAAAACGATTCAAGCCGGGTAGGGTAATCAGCGACAGCCATGACCCAGCGCCAGCCCGAAAATTCAGGAGGATTTTTTCATGGATAATCAGCTTACTCCTAATCGACCCATTCTCTTGGTCGACGATGAAGAGGCCTGGCTGCACAGTTTCAGTCTGACCCTGCGTTCCAAGGGCTTGACCAATATCCGCTGCTGCTCGGACAGCCGCAAGGTCATGGATATATTGTCCGACGAAGAAGTGGGGGTGATTGTCCTTGATCTCACCATGCCCCATCTTTCAGGGGAAGAACTGCTGCCCGCCATTGTTCAGGAATACCCGCTGATCCCGGTGCTTATCATCACCGGTTTGGACCTGGTAGACACCGCTGTCCGGTGCATGAAACTCGGGGCCTTTGATTATTACACCAAGGTCAGCGAGGAAACCCGCCTCATCGCCGGGGTTAAAAGGGCCGTTGATCTCAGCCTCCTGCGCCAGGAAAACGACCTGCTCAAGGAGCATTTTCTCAAGGACAAGCTTGATCATCCCGAGGCCTTCAGCCGGATTACCACGCACAATAAAGCCATGCGATCCATTTTCCAGTACATGGAATCCATTGCCAATACCAATGAACCGGTACTGATTTCCGGAGAAACCGGGGTCGGCAAGGAGCTTATTGCCCAGGCCCTGCATTCCTTAAGTAAGCGGCGCGGCGAATTTGTTCCGGTGAATGTGGCGGGGCTGGACGACACCATGTTCGCCGACACACTTTTCGGCCACAAGAAAGGCGCCTTCACCGGGGCTGATCAAACCCGGGGCGGACTCATCGAGCATGCCGCAAGCGGCACTCTTTTCCTTGATGAAATCGGCGACCTCTCTCCGCTTTCGCAGACCAAGCTGCTGCGACTTCTTCAGGAACGAGAGTATCTGCCCCTGGGTTCGGACATCCCCAAACGCACCGATTGCCGGATGATCTTCGCCACCCATCAAAACCTTCAGGAAATGCAGGAAGGGACCACTTTCCGCAGGGATCTGTATTACCGGCTCCATGCCCACCGCATCCATGTCCCTCCCCTTCGGGAAAGATTGGACGATCTGCCCCTGCTGGTCGATTTTTTTGTCGACGAGGCCGCAACCCGACTTAACAAGAAAAAGCCCACCTTTCCCAAGGAGCTGATCTCCCTGCTTGGCACCTATGATTTCCCCGGCAACATCCGGGAACTCAAAAATATGGTCTTTGATGCGGTCAGCACCCATAAAAACCGCACCATGTCCATGGATTCATTCAAGGATTATCTCCGGCTCCGGCGTCCCAACCTGGACGATGAGATCAAAAAACATCCGGAAACCCTGACCCCATTCGCCGACCTCCCTCAACTCCCATCCATCAAAGAGGCAGGATATCTCCTGGTGCTTGAGGCCCTGAACCGGGCCAATGGCAATCAGGCCATTGCCGCGGAAATGCTCGGCATCACTCGACAAGCCCTCAACTGGCGCCTCAAACAGGCAGACCGGGATGAGTGATGACTGAATTGTCACTCATCAGCACAACGCCTTCGCCCCTTCACGGCAAATTTTCTTGCACCCGTTCGCAACACCCCCATCCCATCACACACAAAACATCAGCCCGTAATTCAATAAGATACACACAATCCACTGCCACTGGCACCCATCTTGCTTTTAACCTAGACATCACCGACACTATTGATATTCAGCAAAATAACTTTACAACAACAGGCGTATGACCACCCAGCATATTCTCCTTGTCGAGAGCAAACCCAATCTGCAACACAGCCTCAGCCTCATGCTCAAACAGGAGGATTATCGGGTAAGTCTTGCCGACACCAAGGAAGAAGCGCTGGCTGCGGCCAGGGATTTAGCCAACAATCCTGAGGGAGTTGACCTCATGATCGTTGATTTGGATTCAACAACGCATGAAACATGCCAAATTTTCATGCATGCTCTGTCCGCAAGCGGAATTAGCATCCCCTATCTCATCCTTGCCGAAGAGATAGAGGATCAATCGATTGATGCTTTAAAAAAACACGGCTGTCTGGCTTGCATCACCAAGCCATTTGAACCGGCAGCCTTGCTCCGGAGCGTTCATGATGCTCTGGATTGCCTATCACCACAAGATGGACATCAACGAGGGAGGAAACAAGAAAAGAGCAACACCGAAAGTGCCGTGAACGGATAATCATTACTTTCCCAAGGAGAAAAACATGCAGAACAAACAGCTACGCAAATGGATTCCATTTTTGCTGCTTACCGGACTCCTGGTAAGCGGTCCGAGCCTTACCGGTTCGTCTGCGGCCTTTGCCGCGGATCCTGCCCCGAAGGCCGCACAGAACGGAAATTCCTTTGCCGGAAAAGTTACCGGTAAATCCAACAAGGCCAAGACCATCTCCATTGAGGTGAAAGGCAAAAACGAATTTCTCAAATTCGACGACAAAACAACCGGACTTGAGCATGCGGACGAGGGCGAAGCAGCAGTTATCCAGTTTGAGACGCGGGGCGCCGACAGGTTCGCCACGGTCATCAAGCCAAAGCTTGCCAGTCTGCCGGAAGGCGTGAAGGAAATGAAATCCGATGAGCTTGCCAAACTCATCGCCATGGGTCCGGAAGAAGGCAAATACGTGCTGATCGACTCCCGGCCGGCACCGCGTTACCATGAGGGGCACCTTCCCACCGCCATTTCCATCCCCGATAACGTGATGAATGATACCGGCGCAGCTTATCTGCCCGGAGACGCCAAACTGAAAGACCTGCAGCTCATTTTTTACTGCGGAGGGTACACCTGAGGCATGAGTCCTCATTCCGCCGGTCTGGCGAAAAAAATGGGCTACACCAACGTACGCGTCATGCTTGAAGGCATCCCCGGCTGGAAAAAAGCCGGCAAGTCCCTGACCGCCTCTGAAAAATTTGTGCAAACAGGCAACATCGTCCTGGTGGACTTACGCACCAAGGAAGAATATGAAGCAGGTCATATTCCGCGGGCACACAGTATCCCTATGGCGTCTCTTGCTTCAAAAGAGGACGGCTTTCCTATCAAAGCTCCGACCGTGGTCTATGCCAATTCCTTTGTTGAGGCCCAAAAAGGGTACGAGATGATCAAGGAGTGGGGCGTCAAGACTGTTTCCATCTGGCCGGGTGGCGACAAATCCTGGACAGCCGCAGGCAAGAAACTGGCCACTGGTCCCACTCCCGCCGCCATCAAATGGGTTCGCCAGATGGGCAAGGGCGAGGTCGGCCTGGCTGAATTCAAAAAGGTTATGGAAGGCAGCGAAACCCAGGCCATTCTTGATGTGCGCACCAAGGATGAAGTGCAGAGCGGCGCACTCAAGAATTCAATTTCCATTCCCCTGGATGAAATCGAAAAACGGTACACAGAACTGCCCAAAGGCAAGGAAATGCTGATCCATTGCTCCACCGGAGCGCGGGCGGAAATGGCTAAAGCCGCTTTGGACAAAGCCGGCATCAAGAGCCGCGTTCTGATCGCTGACGTGGAATGCGAACAGGGCAAGTGTGAAATCAAGGATTAATTCCACCGCTCCTTAGGAAGCAGTCGCTGTATCGCGTCTGTTTTGTTGTGCAAGGCCCTGCCGGGACCATCCCCGGCAGGGCCTTTTTTTCGAATTATCCAGAAGTTCCTGGAAAGGGAGCCAGCCTCCAAGACCGCATTTCTTTGCTTGCCCAAGCTCCTCAAGAAGTCTATAATTGCTTTTTTCGTATTCTTACGGCTGGTTGCGCTTGTTGCTGCAGCCCTGCCTTCTCTGCAATATGACCCCAGGAGCCGGTCCGTGACCCTGTCCACCACAAAGAAAAAACAGCTGCGCGACGCAGTTGGCAAATTCAGCACAGCCAATATTCTGGTGCTCGGCGATATCATTGTCGACCACTTCATCTGGGGATCTGTTTCCCGGATTTCCCCGGAAGCGCCGGTACCCGTGGTGGATGTCACCCACGAAAACCTGCTGTTGGGAGGGGCAGCCAACGTCCTGAACAACATCTATTCCCAGAACAGCCAAGCTTCCCTTTGCGGACTGATCGGCAATGATGCCATGGGCGACCACCTCTTGAGTCTGCTGGCGGAACTCGGTTCCCCTGCCGCCGGCATCGTCCGGACAACCAACCGCCCCACCACCCTTAAGACCCGAATCGTGGCCCAGCACCAGCAGGTTGTTCGTTTTGACCGGGAAAAAACCGGAGAACCGAGCCCGGAACGACTGGCGGAAATCTGCCGGTTCATCGACGACCATCTGGACAGCTTTGACGCAATCATCGTCTCGGACTACAACAAGGGCATGATCAATATGCCTTTGATGGATCATCTGCGAAACCGAACCACGAAGCGGAACATCCCACTCATCATCGACCCGAAACCCCAGCGACCGGAACGCTTTCGCGGCGCCACCATCATTACCCCCAACCTGCACGAAGCCGAACGCATGGCCGACATGGTCATTAAGACCGAGGAAGACCTGCAGATTGCAGCCCATCTTCTCCAGAAAAAACTGGAAAGCGATGCTGTCCTCATTACCAGAGGTGAAGCGGGCATGGCCCTGTACGAAAAGGGGCACCCTCTCTTCACCATTCCAACCATGGCCAAAGAGGTATACGATGTCACAGGCGCAGGCGACACGGTAATCGCCACCCTGGCCTTGGGGTTGGCCGTGGGCCTTTCCGCAGCCGATGCCGCAACCATCGCCAATTTCGCCGCTGGCATCGTAGTGGGCAAGGTGGGCACGGCGACAGCCTCCACCGCCGAACTTCTTGAGGCAATCGGATGAAAAGACCGTTGAGCATGACCGGCTACGGCCGGGGAGAATCCCAAACCGGAGCCAGAAGCTGGACCGTGGAAGTCCGCTCGGTAAATCATAAATTTCTCGATCTGAGCATCAAGATCCCCCGCAAGTATCTGGGACTTGAAGACCGGATCAAGAAAGAAATCGGAAATCACTACAGCCGGGGCCATGTGGATATTTACGTCAACCCCGGCGCAGAGGCTGGCGACAATATCCGCCTGGCAGCCAATTTCCCCTTGGCTCGCAACTATTTCCAGTGCCTGGAAGCAATCCGCCAGGATCTTTCCCTGCCCGACGCCCCAACCCTGGCCATGATCCAGAGCTACAAAGATATCATCGTTGCCCACGAGGAGGAGGAAGACCTCGAAGCTGTCTGGCCACAGGTCTCCGAAGCCCTTACCCAGGCGCTGACCATGGCGCAGTCCATGCGGGTACAGGAAGGAGCGACCCTCAAGGATGAGCTGAGTCAGCGGTTACAGGAATTTTCCAAAACCGTGGAAACCATTGTCCAGGATATTCCGGCCATTGTCCAACGCAGAACGGAAAAGCTCCAGGAACGATTGGCCAAACTCCTGCAAGGGGTTGATATTGACCCCCTCCGCTTGGCTCAGGAAGTGGCGGTCATGGCCGACAAGGCCGATGTTACCGAGGAGGTGGTTCGTCTCAGGAGCCACATCAACCAATTTTCCGGCTTTCTTGAGGCGGACGAGCCCGTGGGCCGCAGGCTTGATTTTCTCCTCCAGGAATTCTTGAGGGAAATCAACACCCTGGCCTCAAAAATCAGCGACGCGCCCACCGCTCATCTTACTGTTGAGCTGAAAACCGAGGTGGAAAAACTTCGGGAACAGATCCAGAACATTGAATAAGGAAAGGCTGAGTGAAAAGAAGTTCCCTCTCCCCCCGGAGTCTACGCTTACCTGCGGGAGAGGGCCAGGGTGAGGGGGGAGATGCTTGATCTGATGCCGTTGGCAACTTCACCCACCCCTCAATCCTCTCCCGTCACAGGGAGGGGAGGCAAAAACCAAAAAACACACTGTTTGCTCAGTAGATGATCCGAATAGTTACCAAGGATAAAACATGTCAGACCAGAGAATGATCAACGTGGGATTCGGCAACTCCGTGCTTGCCAGCAGGGTGCTGGCGGTGGTAAACCCCAAATCATCCCCCATGAAAAAATTGCGGGAAGAGGCCAAGGAGCAAAAGCGGCTCATCGATGTAACCGAGGGCCGCCGCACCCGCTCCATCATTATTCTGGACAGCAACCATGTTGTCCTCTCCTCGGTGCAACCGGAAACCATCACCCTGCGCTTCATGGCCTCCTATGACAGGCACGATGAAGATCAGCCGGAAAAGGCGTCCAAATGAACCGAGGCAATCTCTTTGTCATTTCCGCGCCCTCCGGGGCGGGCAAGTCCACCATTCTCAAAAAATTGCTGACATCCCTCCCCAACCTTGCTTTTTCCGTATCGCACACCACCCGCGCCCCACGCCCTGGCGAAAGCAACGGTCGTGAATACCACTTTGTCGATCGCGCTGCCTTTGAAAAAATGCGCGAAAATCAGGCCTTTCTCGAATGGGCCGAGGTGCATGGCAATCTCTACGGCACCAGCCGAAAAGCCATTGAAGACCAGCAAGCAAAGGGCATTGACGTTTTTCTCGACATCGATGTCCAGGGTGCCCGGCAGTTGCGTGACAGCGGACACCCCGGCGCCGTCTTTCTCTTCATCGCCCCGCCCTCTTTGGACGAGTTGGAAAAACGGTTGCGAGGCAGAGGCACGGACCCGGAGGAAACCGTGCAGCTGCGCCTCAACAATGCCAGGCGGGAGATGGAGGATGCCGACCGCTACGACTACCTGGTGATCAATGACCGGTTGGATGAAGCAGTGGAAATTTTGCGCTCGGTGATCATCGCGGAACGCTGCAAGGCTCGACGCAATCCAGCCGGTCAGCCCCTCGACCTGACAGCCCTTGGCTTTACCGCACAATAACCCGGACCATATTCCCTTGGAGATGCCATGAGCAACCAACCGGACAACGATGATATCCTCTGGGGCATCCATCCCATCCTTGAAATGTTGCGACTTCAGCCCAAAAAAGTCCGAGAGGTTGTTATCCAACAGGGCAAGGGCGGAGCCAAAATCCAGGAGATCATCACCCTGGCGCAAGAACAGGGGGTAAAGGTCCGTTTTCTCCCGGGCCAGCGGTTCCCAAGTTCGCCGGACAAAACCCACCAGGGTGTGCTGGCAAAAACTGCGCCCATCGCCACCTGCAGCCTGCATGAACTGCTGAAAAAAGCCGGGGAGGAAGAACAGCCGCTCATCGTGGCGCTTGATTCCATTCAGGACCCGCACAATCTCGGGGCAATCATCCGCAGCGCCGCTGCAGCCGGAGCAACCGGCATCATTCTGCCCAAGGACCGCTCAGCCCCGCTCAACGCCACCGCAGCCAAGGCTGCGGCCGGAGCCATGGCCCACCTGCAACTCTGCCTGGTCACCAACCTCGTCACAACTCTGCAGGGCGTTAAAGAGAAAGGCTTCTGGGTATACGGGGCAGCGGGTGAAGCCAAACGCACCGTATACGAGACAAAATTCTCCGGCGCAGTCTGTCTGGTTATCGGCGGCGAGGACAAAGGGATGCGCCCGCTGGTCCGCGAGCAATGCGATGAACTTGTCTCCATTCCCATGGCAGGCAGCCTTAACTCCCTCAATGCCTCGGTGGCTGCAGGGGTCATTCTTTTTGAAGTCGTTCGCCAGCGCCAGAGCAGTCGCTGAACCCAAACAGGCCCTGCCGTGAAGTCACATCTTGGCATGATGCCATGGTCATTCGGAGCTATCAAATGAAACCGGTTTCGATACGGGAACTGGGCGAAGCGATTCGAAGAGCCTTGGAGCTGAAAAAATAATCCGGATCATTTCCTGTCAAGCAACCCCATGACAGAACGGGAAACCTCCTGCAATGCGCTTACAGGGGCGCCCCCCATGGCCAGGACCACCATCCCCGAGGTGGTGGCGGTGATCGCGGCCGCCACCCCGACGCAGTCAAACCCATCAGAAAACTCTCCCCGCTGCACACCTTGTTCAAGAATTCCCTGCATCACTTCCCGCTCGTGGCGAAAGAGTCCTGCCACCATTTCCTTGGTTTCCCGATCATGCTGGTGCCGCTCAAGGGCGGAAAGGATCACCAGGCAGCCGCCCGGAGTTTCCTGATTGAACTGAAAATCAATAACAAACGCCAACCAGTTTTTGACCGCCTCCCGGGATGAGGCAGCAGCGCCGGTGATTCCCTCAAGCATGGAACGTACCCGGCTCAGATAGAGGGCCAGACACTTCTTGAACAGACTGCGCTTGTTGCCGAAGGCATTGTAGATACTGGCCCGGTTCAGCCCGGTTCCCTTTTCCAGATCCTGCAAGGAAGTAGAGGCATATCCCTTTTCCCAGAAAAGATGCAAAGCCGCTTCCAGCGCTTGATTTTCGTCAAACTTTTTTGTCCGCGCCACTGATCCCCTCCCGCCCATTCTTTTTTTACCGTTCGATCAAGAAAAACCATTGACACCATTAAATTCGGGATTATAACCTACTTCATATTACATCGATTGGTACAGAAAAAACCAGGAGGTATTTCATGAAACGTTTCGCGATGTCCCTCGCAGCCCTGCTTCTTGTTCCCGTCTTCACCACCCAGGCGGACGCAGCCCCTCAAACCCGCTATGACGCAACAACCCAAACCTGCCGGGTCCTCAGTGATGGTCCGCTGGAATGGGATAGCCGCCCGTGGGGCGAAGGAGGCAAGCTGTTCAAGGATGTATGCAAAGGGTGCCACACCCGTGGCAATGACAAGGGCGCCCCTTTCCTCTGGACAGAATCAAAAACCCCGGCCGGATGGAACAGGGTTTTTGAAACCCGCTCCCCGAAATGCGCCCAGACCGGGGCCTGGAAAGGCATCAACCTGGACCAGCAGATGAAATTGAACGATTATCTGTATCGATGGGCAGCAAACAGCCAGGACAAAAACGACAGCTGCTGACGCTGAGAAACACTCTCCCGGTCCGGGAGACAAACACGCATTACGATTTCTGATTACCACTGATCTTCAGCCAGTTTTCCCCGTCATTCCGGCGAAAGCCGGAATCCAGGCAAGGGAGCTAATTTCTCTGGATTCCTAAATTCACAAACGAAGTGCAACACTTTGGTAAGGTGTTGGCATGGAACAAAAATATGCCGGCTGAAGTTCGACGGTAATCAGATTACGATTTCCCGAAAAGACAGCGCTTACGCAATCCTTCTAAAACCTCTCGCTGAATGACCAGAAATCATTCCTGCCTCCAATGACACCGCTCATCCTGAACCTGCCGAAGGATGAGCGGTGTCACGGCGGAAGCACACTGACTACGCCTCTTCCCTACTTTCCCTTATTGAACAAGTCGGCAAAGGTTCCCATGGGTTTGGAATCCTTTTTCTTTTCCGCGATATACTGGCGGAAATCGTCCCGATTTTCGCCCTCACCCGCCCCTTTATCCTTTTTGCTGCCGGATTTGCCGGGTTCCTGGCCATCAGCCTTGGCAGGCAGCGGCAGGGAGAGGGACAGCCGTTTTTTCTCCGAATCCATGCTGTCAATCTTCACTTCAAGGGCATCGCCCACCTGAACAACCTCACGGGGATGACTGATACGTCGCCCGGCGCCGAGCTTGGAGATATGGACCAGCCCATCGATGCCGGGAGCAAGTGTGACAAAGGCGCCGAATTCCGTCAGACGTACAACTTTGCCTGTGACAATGCTGCCTTCGGAGAACAGCCCGCTGATTCCTTCCCAGGGGTCAGGCAGGGAATCCTTAAGACTGAATGAATAGCGGTCCTGGGCCCAGTCGAGCTTGAGCACGGTGACAGTTACTTCCTGGCCCACACTAATCCGCTCATGGATATCCTCGATCCTTCCCCAGGCAATCTCGGAAACCGGAATCAACCCTTCGATGCCGCCGATATCGACAAAGGCGCCGAAATCGCGGATGGAGGTGATAACGCCCTTGACGGTCTGGCCGACGGCCAAGGATTCCCGGAGAGTCTCCTTCTGCTGGACACGTTCCTCCTCAAGCAGGGTGCGGCGGGAAACAACGATGTTCTTGCCGTGCTCGCTGAACTTTGTGATCTTGAAAGCGAACTTCTTGCCGATATATTCCTCGCCGTTTTCGATTCTCCGTATCTCCATCTGGGAAAAAGGGCAAAACGCCCTGACGCTCCCGGAAAACCGCACCTCAAATCCGCCCTTGGTCTCACCCGTCACCGTGCCCTCAACCGGAATACCGTTCCGGTAGGCCTCGTCCAGATGACCTGCCAACGCGCCACCGCTTACTTTTGAGGTGAACAACCGTTCGTTGTTCTTCTCGGAAAGGAAATAGACCTGCACCCGGTCGCCTTCCGCCACAATCAGATTGCCTTCACCATCGGTGAATTCGTTTTTAGCCACCGCCCCTTCGCTCTTGGCGCCAAGATCGAGAAAGATCCATTCCTTGGCAATGCGCACCACTGTGGCCTCTATCTTCTGACCCGGCCGCAAACGCTCCTTGGTGCTGGACGCGGTTTCCTGAAACATCTCGGCAAAGCTCTTATCATCATCGGTCATTGTCATCACACTCATTTGAAAGTTGTTGTTCGGGAGAACAATATAGCAAACGCTCCCCGGAAACACTAAAATCCGACATCCTCGAAAATATACCAGGTCCGCGCCCGCAATGCTGCTGACCTGTTACCAAAGCATCAATCATCTCCAATTGCGGAGCCGACTTCCACTCTTTCCACCTCACGCGTTTCACACTGCAGAATACAAAAACCGGGTTGCTCGTCCTTGCCCAGCAACTCGCCTGGGTTGACAAGCAGGCAGTTCCCGACCTTTTCCACCTGATAACGGTGGTTATGGCCGCAGCACACTACATCGAACATCCCCTGGCAGGCAATGCCCCTGGCCATCTGCGGATAATGGGTAAAG
The DNA here is from genome assembly GCA_018829945.1 of Pseudomonadota bacterium. Taxonomy (GTDB): domain Bacteria; phylum Desulfobacterota; class Desulfobulbia; order Desulfobulbales; family Desulfurivibrionaceae; genus Thiovibrio. The sequence continues at coordinate 17,583 of JAHJTI010000142.1, forward strand.
GCGAGTTTAAGCCCCCCAGCCTCCACAGCGCCAAGGATTCCGTGATGGCTGATGGTGGGATACCGCAGCCCGCATGACTGGGAGATCACATGCTGATCGCCGACATTGTTGCCGTAGATCAAATGCACCGCTCCGCTGAACCGGGCAAGTTCGTCGAGCATGAACGGGGAAATCAGATCGCCGCAGTGGATGATCATGCTCACGCTGTAGGCGTTGCAATACTTCACCGCTGTCCGCAGATTGATGATGTGGTCATGGGTGTCGGAAATGATGGCGATTCTCATGCCTTTTCCTCAAGACTCGCGGCAAGGGCGGCAAGACATCTCTCGTTGCGGTCGGGAGCTTGCAGAGAAACCCGGAAATAGTGTCCATCCAGACCAATAAAATTGCTGCAATCCCGGATCATGATCCGCTGTTCAAGCATAGCCTCCCGCAACCGGGCTGCAGTCATTAGCCCGTTCAGCCGACAGAGGATAAAATTCGCCGCTCCGGGAATAACCCGCACTCCCGGCAGCGCATTCAGCCGGGCGACAAATTCCGGTTGGGTCTTGGCGAGGAACTCCCGCACAGATTGAACATACCCATCCCCATGCTCCAGAAGAAACTCGCCTGCCACCTGAGCCATGCGGTTCACTCCCCAAGGTTTGCGCCGCGCCGCGAATCGGGCCATTTTTTCTTCGTTGGCCACAAGAAAACCCAGGCGCAACCCGGGGATGCCGTAAATCTTCGAGGAGGAACAGAGCAGAAAGAGATTGGCAGGCAGAGGAAGCCCGGCAAGGGATGGCTCGTTGACAAAAGGCAGATACGATTCGTCGACGAGAAACTCCGAAGCGGGATGGGCCAGGATGAATTCGAGCAGTTCCCGGCTGGGAACGACCCTGCCGGTGGGATTGTTGGGGTTGCAGAGAAACACCAGTTCTCCGCCGGTGAGACTGGCGGACAAACGGTTGTAATCAAGAGCGAAGTCTTCATCCGGTCTGAGATTAAAAAAGGCAGTATCGAGTCCGGCCCAGTTGCTTGCCGGCTGATAATCCGCATAGGTCGGGGCAACAATCAGGGCGCGCCTGCACGAAACGCTGTTCGGCACAGCATAGATAAATTCAGTGGTGCCGTTACCGGCCAGAACCTGCTGCGAAGTGCAGCCGTATTTCCGGGCAAAAATCCCGACCAGGGTTTCGCTGTCGGTTTCAGGAAGAAAACTGATTTCGTGGAGTCGTTCGCATAGCGCTTCCCGCAGCCCAGGAGGCATGCCCAGCGGAGTAAGATTGCTGCTCAGATCGACGAGATCGCTTACAGCACAACCCAGCCGCCTGGCCATGGAGAGAATATCCCCGCCGTGGGCGCCCTGCGCAGTGATTTTGCCGGTATCCATCTTTATCCCTTAAGCCGCAGGGGAAGCCCGGCAGACACCATAACCACCTGCTGACAGGCTACGGCCATTTGTTGATTGGTCCAGCCGGCCAGATCGCGGAAGCGCCGACCCAAAGATGATTCCGGCACGATACCTAAACCGACTTCATTGGCAACCAGAACAATCGAGGCGGAAATTCCGGCCACGGTCGTGCACAACCGGGCAACCTCCTCCTGGATTTTCTCGTCGCTGAAGTCCTGCATCATCATATTGGTAAGCCACATGGTCAGGCAATCCACCAGAAAGACCTCAGCCCCGGCCTC
>JAHJTI010000143.1 GCA_018829945.1 Pseudomonadota bacterium
AGTTCCTTGCCGGTGCCCGATTCGCCGGTAATAAGCACCGGATTTCCACTTTTGGCCATGGTCTGCGCAAAGCGTAGCAGTTCCTTCATGCGGGGGCACTGGGTGATGATCGGGGCAAAGGCGTCCGAAAGCGTGATCGGTTTGCCGCTACTGGCTCCGGCAAGCCCGGTGAGCAGACCCTTCCGCTCGTAGGCATGCTCCAGCACCAGAACCAGTCTCTCGTTGTCCACCGGCTTGACCAGATAGTCATAGGCCCCGAGCCGCAGGGCCTTCACAGCTGTATCCACCTCATCCACCGCGGTGAGCATGATGAATTCGGTGTGCGGACAAAAGGGCTTTGTTGCCTCAAGGACCTGTAACCCATCCATGTCCGGCATGAGCAGATCCAGAAAAACCACATCAAAATCAGTTGATTTTATCCTTTCCACGGCGGCGGGCGCCCGGTCACAAATCTCCACCTCGCGATAACCGCGCCGCCGCAAGAGCCTCTGCAAAGAGTTCAGGGCTATGGGTTCGTCATCAACCATCAGTATTTTCATAGTCGTTGCCTGCCGATACTGTTGATCACCGCTATCAATTTCGGAAAATTCAGGGGCTTGGCCATGAAATGATCCGGAGGATATTTTTGCTTTTTGAGCTCCTGCGGTGCGGTTGGGTCACCGGAGATAAGGATGACCGGCAGCAGGGGGTATTTTTCCTTGATGTTTGTAAGGAGCTGCCAGCCATCAATTCCCGGCATGACAACATCGCTCAGCACCATATCAATCTCGGGATGCTCTTCCAGGAAGCGGAGTACCTTTTTTCCGCTTTTCATTAATTCCACAGGCATATTCTGCACCCCGAAAAAAAATGATTTTAACAGACCAAGGACCAGAGGATTATCATCAATACAGAGGATCGTCGGGTGCAGGTCAATGGGACTTTCCCGACGGTCAACGGGCAGAAAGAGTGTGAATTTTGTGCCCAGACCGGGCCGGGATAACACCCCTATTCTGCCGTTATGTTCTTGGATAAGGCTGTAGGAAACGGAAAGGCCTAAGCCTGTGCCGCCGATATTGCGTTTGGTGGTGAAAAAAGGATCAAAGATATGGTCCATATCCTCCGGCACAATGCCGCGGCCATTGTCTTCTATCTCAATGAGTATGCTATCCAGCCGTTCTAAATAACGGCTGCGGATGGAAAGATTACCCTCCTCTTTGCTTGAGACAGCCTGTGCCGCGTTCAAAATCAGGTTAGCAACGACTTGTTCCAGTTTTTGGAAATGACCGTAAAAGAGCGGCAGATTCTCTGCCAGTTCAACCGTGATAGTGCCGATCAGCTTCCGGGCCTGGGCGCCGATTATGGTCAGGGAGTCATTGATTACCTTGTTGATATCCACAAGTTTGCTGGGGGCTGCCTCGTCAAGCCTGGCGAAATCCTTGAGTTTGGCGACAATGGCATTGATCCGGTCAGAGCCTGTTTTGATGGCGCCAATGATCTCCTCCATCTCTTCAGCCATTTCTGCCAAGGTAATGTTGCCGGCCATTTTCTTCGGATGTTTTTTGGTGAACTCCTTGATTACAGGTGAAAAAGCCTCCCATGACTCCTCGAGCAGGGGGACATTATAGGTGATAAAGCTGTTGGGATTGTTGATTTCATGGGCAACCCCGGCAACAACCTGACCAAGCGAGGCAAGCTTGTCGGCTTGGATGACTTGTTGCAAACGCTGTTCGGACTCGAGCTGTATTCTTTTTTTATCGGAGATATCCTTCCAGGCTCCGATGATATAACGTAACTCTTCAGTGGTCTCCAGCACCGCCCGTAAAGTACAGGAAAACCACTTGTAAGAGCCATCTGCCACCTGAAAGCGGTATTCATATTTTTGCTCTTTATCTTTATGTAAAGAGCTCAGGTTGGCAACGACGCGGGCGCGATCTTCCGGGTGCAGATGATTGAACCAGAACTGCGGGGCCTGAAGAAATTGTTCAGGGGGGTACCCGGTAATTGTCTCCACCATATTGCTCATGTAGGTGAAAGGAAAACCTTTGTCTGCTGCCCTGGTGAAGGGGATGATCGGTAAGGAGTCCAGAAGCAGGGCGAGTTGCTCGTTGGCCCGCCTCAGGTCTTCCTGGGTGTGTTCAACTTTTTCCTCCACCAGCTTTCGTTCGCTAATGTCGGTGGCTATCTGGAGGCGGACCAATCTGCCATCAACCCATTCGATTACCTGATCCACCATCCGGTACCACTGGTTGTTCCGGGTGTTGCAGAACTCCCAGATATGTTCGCCAGTCGGGCGGCCGTTTTTGTCGACCAGTTTATCGTTGCTGCAGAAGGGGCAGGGGCCGGTTTGATCCTTCTGCAGGGATTGCCAGCAGATACCCCCCTCGATGTCTCCGAAGAGATCGCGGGCGTATCTGTTCACAAAGAGCAGTTCGTAACTCTGCATATCCGCCACATAGACAATGGCCTGGAGGCTGTCGAGAATCTTGAGGAGTTTCTGTTGGTCGATTTGGGTAGCAGTTCTAGTGGTGTTCTGCGGGGTTGGCTTCCGGCATTTTTGTGCTCGGTTTTTTTTCGGTGATGAAGATTGAGTTGCCACGGCACTTTCTCCCGTTGGGTTACGGTGATGTTTCCGGCAATTGTTTTAAGTATAGCGGATTTTTCGTTGTTGTTTGCAGGAAATCAGCAAGGGTATCACGATACAGAGTTTCTGAAACCAGAAAACCGCTGTTGTGATCGCCCCGGATTTCCAGAAACTGCTTGGGCGCATGCGCTGCCGCGTAGAGTTTTTTACCGTGGGCAAAGGGGATGATCTCATCATCAGGGCTATGCACCACCAGCATCGGGCAGGAAATTTCGGCGAGGGATCTCAGGGTATCGTAGCGGTATCTGCAGAGCCAGCGCGCGGGCAGCAGAGGGAAAAGTTCACCGGCAAGGTCCGGCGCTGAGGTGAAGGACGATTCGACGATAAGCCCTGCCGGGGATACTTGAGTGGCAAGGTCTGCGGCCACAGCCGCGCCAAGGGAGCGGCCGAAAAGAACGATCTCCTGCGGAGCAAAGCCTAAGTTTTCAGTGAGATGACGCCAGGCTGCCCGGGCATCGAGATAGGTTCCCGCCTCGTTGGGAGTGCCTTCGCTTTCCCCGTAGCCCCGGTAATCGAAGATCAGGGTGGAATAGCCAAGCGCGTGGAAGATGCGCAGGGAATCGAGGCGGTGGGAGATATTGCCGCCGTTGCCGTGGCAGAATAGGATTGCCCCTTTGGGCTTTTCCGCCGGAACAAACCAGGCGGAAAGGGCAAGGTTATCCTCAGTGACAAGCGTGGTTTTGCTGAAGGGCAGGTTGATTACGGCCGGGGTTGCCTCGATTGTGGGCAGGGGGAAATAAATGAAGCGTTCCTGCAGAAAAAAGAGCATCAGGCAAAAGCCGAGGTAGGCCAGACCGATGATCGTCAGCAGGGAGGCAAGCATCCGGTTCCTCACTGGTCCGGCCAAGGGGTGTCCATCTCAGCCCAGATCGGCATGAACGGTTTTCAGGCAGCGGTCCATGACCACGATCAATCCGGCATCCCGCGCCTTTGTCGCGGCCGCTTCGTTGATCACTCCCTCCTGCATCCATACCGCCCTGGCCTTGATGCGGATTGCTGCATCCACGATGGGCCCCACGTCTTCGGAGCGGCGGAAGATATCGACAATATCGACGGGAACGGGCACTGCCTCAAGGTCGCTATAGCAAGGCAGCCCCAGGATTTCCTCCTGGCCGGGATTGACCGGAATCACCGTGTATCCTTCGTTAATAAGGTAACGGGCCACCATATTGCTCGGCCGGGATTCCTTGGGGGAGAGGCCGACCACCGCCACTGTTCTGGAGGCGGAAAGAAGGGTTTTGAGTGCGCTGAAATCAAGAAGCATGTGCGTTTTCCTGGAGTGAAGTTGTGGTGAATTTACAAATCTGCATGAAAAAGCAGGGAAATTTTATTATATTCTGATTACCATCGAACTTCAGCCGGCACGCGGGTGCTATGCGTCAGCCAGTCGATTGTCCGTGTTTTGTGTCAAAGGCTCATTTGCGAACAAGTCCTTCCGGCGAAAGCCGGAATACAGGCACGGTAGCTTATTTCTCTGGATTCCGGCTTTCGCCGGAAGGACGGAAAAAAATTTGCTGAAGATTAGTAGTAATTAGATAGTATATTGTATTTTCCCTCGCGGCAAAGCGAAAAACACAACGAATGAGGCAGGCCATGTGCCAGATGAGCATAGTCCTTGAGCAGGACGGCAAGGAAGAGTTGATTCAGGAAAGCGCCACCCTTCTTGAGGTGACAAAGGATGGGTTGATTGTTTCCGCTCTTTTTGAAGAACCGAAGCTCATCCGAAACGCCTCGGTTCGCGCCATTGATTTTCTCCATGGCAAGGTAACCGTGACCCAAACAAAAGGAACAGTCTGAAATGGACGAGAAAACAACGATGGAAAAGCTGCAGATTCTTCTGCCCCACTGGAT
>JAHJTI010000327.1 GCA_018829945.1 Pseudomonadota bacterium
ACCAACGAGAACAACCTGCTGACCCGTTTTATCCTCAACGGCGATTATTCTCTTGGGCCGGTTGCGCAAACCTCCAGCCCTTCCATGGATATCCAGGTGGCAAGCAATTTCGAGCGGTATCTTTACTACCTAAACGGCGAGGATGCCGCCATGACCAGACAGGACATGGACCGGTTCGCGGCCAGCGGCAGCCTACAATTTGACGAACTTGCCCAGGAGCGGGTTCGGGCGGATTTTGCCTCGCGCAGTGTGGACGAAGCGGAAACCATCGACATCATCCGCGATTTTTATACGCTGCATGGCTATGTGCTGGACCCGCATACCGCTGTGGGGGTAAAAGCCGGATTGGCCGGCAGGGAGGAAGGAGTGCCGATGATCTGTCTGGCAACAGCCCATCCCGCCAAGTTCGGCGCTGCCGTCCGGCGCGCCATCGGCCATGAGCCGGATCTCCCCTCAAGCCTTGCTGCATTGACTGACAAGGAAACCCGTTGCGAGGTTATGGCGGCCGAAATTGAGGCCGTCCAGTCATTTGTCGAACAACATGCTTTGTGATTTTTGAAGCTGATAATTTCCCTGAATTGAGTTCGACTTATTTTTCAAGGGTATACACGACTTTTCTCTGCTATACTTTGAAAAGTCAAAGGGGTGGTTGCTAAAAGGAAAACAGCTTGATGTCCACTGAATGAGGCCTTGGTGAACCGAACCGAACTGCTGCAATTCCTGACCAAGATAGATCTGTTTCACTTCTTTTCCAGAGAAGAGCTCGCCGATTTTTTGGACAAGGCTTCGGAAATAGAGCTTGCAAAGGGTGCCATTCTCTTTCACGAGGGCGATTCCGGGCAGGAAATGTATATTGTCTTGCGGGGGATGACCAAGGTTTTTCGTGGAAACCGGGTGATCGATATTGTCAAGCCCGGCGAGTATTTCGGCGAAATGGCGATCATTGAGAGCCAGCCCCGTTCCGCCAGCGTTGCAGCCCTGGAATCCTCCCTTCTTCTCCAAGTTCCTTTTGCTGTGTTTCAGGAGTATTTTTCAAGGCAGCCAAAATCGCTGGTTGCCATGATGAAAACTTTGAGCCAGCGAGTCCGGCGTGATCTCGAAATTCTCGGAAAAGAGTATGAGCAGATCAATATCATGGTGCATGATATGAAAAATCTGCTTACGCCTTTTCATCTCCTTGAAGTCATGGAAAGAACAGTGCCCGGGCTTCACGGGAACAGATATCTCGCCTGCATGATCAAGTCTCGGGGGGATCTTCTCACTCTCATGGAGAATGCCCTTGCCCAGGCCCGACGACTTCACATCGAAACCCCGATCCGTACTGACTCTCTGGACCAACTGCTTATTGATTTGCAAGAATCGGCCTGGACGGTTCATCCGGAGATAGGCGGTCGCGGCATCCGGGTGGAAGTCACCGGCGATCTCCCGGAATTCCCCTTTTCTTCCCTTGGTCTTTGCCGGGTGCTCTCCAATCTGGTGGTTAACGCCGCCCAGGCCAGTGAAGCCGGGGGACTCATAACCATTGCTCTTTTTCCTCAGGAGAATGAGGCCGTGGTCAAGATTATTGATCATGGCCATGGCATCTCAGACGAGGTTCAGGATAAAGTTTTTCAGCCCCATTTCACTACCAAACCCGACGGAAACGGGATCGGTCTTATTTCCTGCAAGCAGATCATCGAAGAAGTTCATGGTGGCAGCCTCACCTTAGAATCAACGTCCGGTCAGGGCGCCACCTTCACCATCCGCCTTCCCTTCTCCGCCCGAATCGGGTAAATAATTGCTGGATGTTTATACCTATCGGTTGCCAGTATCTTGGCAACTATTCGTAATAATAGGCAATAATTGAAGCACTATACCAACTGCGGTGCGGATATTTCTCGGTTGAAGTTTTTTTCGGGTGCCGAGTTTTTCGATGAATACAGGAATGAGTCAGTAAGGACGAATGGTTATGGAGATTTTTAAACAAAAGGTCTACGAGGCGGTCAGTTTTTTGCAAGATCGCATGCCTGAGTTGCCGGAGATTGTCCTGGTGCTCGGCACCGGCCTGAGCGGCCTGGGGGAAAGGATTGAATCCCCGGTCATCCTTCCTTATGCTGAGATTCCAAATTTTCCCAGGACAACCGTGGCCAGTCATGCCGGAAATCTTATTTTCGGCAGGCTTTGCGGCAGACCGGTGGCTGTGTTGCAGGGGAGATTCCATTATTATGAAGGGTATTCCACCCGCGATTTGACCATGCCGATTCGGGTTCTTTCTCTCCTCGGCATAAAAAACATCATTATCTCCAATTCGGCAGGCGGCCTTAACCCGGCTTTTGCGGCAGGAACACTGATGGTGTTGCGTGATCACTTGGATTTCATTCCGGATAATTCTCTGCGCGGCCCTAATGTTGATGAATGGGGGCCTCGTTTCCCCGATCTTTCCGCACCCTATGATCAGCGCCTGATAGAAACGACGCTTGCCTGCGCGTCCCGGCAGCAGATCGATCATGTTGCCACCGGCGTCTATGTGGCCATTCCTGGGCCCAGCATGGAAACCCCGGCGGAAACTCGTTATCTTCGCCAATGCGGCGCCGATGCCGTGGGTATGTCAACCGTACCGGAGGTTATCGTGGCAAGACATGCAGGAATGCGGGTTTTGGGGGTGGCGGTGATAGCAAACGTCAATGACCCTGATAATCTTAAGCCTATCATTCTGGAAGAGATTATCGATGAAACCAAAAGAGCGGAAGAGCGGTTTTTGCGATTGCTTCTCGCTGTTATCCCTGAGATATAAAAGAGAAATCCATGAACCCTAAAGCAAATTTGCTGGTCTGTGGCCAGATCCTGACTTTGGATAGGAACAACACCGTAATCGAAGACGGGGTTGTTGCCATAGCCGGAGATACCATAGTCGAGGTGGGAGAGCGGTCAGCCCTGTTGTCCAAATATCCGGGCGTTGAGCAACTTACCCAGTCCCATGGCCTGGTCATGCCGGGTTTGGTCAATACTCATACCCATGCAGCTATGGGCTGTTTTCTGGGATTGGCCGATGATCTGCCTTTGATGACCTGGCTCACCGAATACATTTTTCCGGTGGAGGCCAAACTGAACGGCGAAATGGTCTATCACTCTTCCCTGCTCTCCATGGCCGAGATGATTAAGTCCGGCACCACCAGTTTTTGCGATACGTACTTGTTTGCCAAGGAGGTTGCCAGGGCCACGGCTGATTCCGGGATGCGCGGCTGGCTGGGCGAGGTGTTGTACGATTTTCCCTCGCCAAACTACGGTGCGCCTGAAAACGGCATATCG
>JAHJTI010000015.1 GCA_018829945.1 Pseudomonadota bacterium
TCTAGCAAGCTGAAAAAATGGCCACGGTCGGGACTCTTGCCGCCGGAGTAGCCCATGAAATAAACAACCCCCTGACAGCTATCAGCGGTTTTGCCGAAGGCTTGCGGCGCCGGCTTGGCCATATCCGCGGCCAGGTGAACAATGAAATCTATGACGATTTCGAAGAATATACAAACACCATAATCAAAGAGTGCCTGCGCTGCCGTGATATTGTCCGAAGCCTCCTCACCTTCAGCCGACCGGTGGCATCCAGCATGCAGCCTGTGGATTTAAACCACTGTATCGAGGACACCCTTTTTATCCTGAAGCATCATTTTAAAGAACAGCATAAGATCACGGTTACAACCGAGTTGCATGCCGAACTGCCCATGATCAATGGCGATGAGTCGCAACTCAAGCAGGTAATTATCAACCTTTTAACCAACGCCATCGATGCCACGAATAAAGGCGGGACAATCAAGATCACAACCTGCCCCGATGGAAACAAAAATGCCGTGCTTATTGTCGAAGACTCCGGCTGCGGTATCCCGAAAGATGTGCAGGACAGGCTTTTTGAGCCGTTCTTTACCACAAAGCCCGCCGGAAAGGGTGTGGGCATCGGTCTTTCAACCTGCTATTCGATAGTAAAACACCATAACGGAGAAATAAGTGTGACCAGTAAAGTGGGCAAGGGTTCCTCTTTCTGCGTGCGCATACCAGGTATCATTGAATAATGAAGAACGAAAAATACCCGATACTTGTCATTGACGACGAAGAATCAATCCGAAGGCTGCTGCAAAAGGAGTTGGCCTCTGCCGACCGTGAAATTTTCACCGCCGCCGATGCAGCCCAAGCCATGGATATGGTCCGCCGGCGCTGGTTTGATGTCGTTATTATGGACCTGCTTCTGCCGGACAGCTCCGATCTTGATTTACTCATAAAGGTGAGGGACGCAAGCCCCTCCACGGAAGTAATCATGATTACCGGTCATGGGGACATCGACAGCGCGGTGGAGGCGATGAAACTCGGCGCCTGTGATTTCATCCCAAAACCCTTCAACCTGGACCGGCTTGACATTGTTGTGGAAAAAGCGCATCAGCGGGCTAGACTTTCCAGAGAAAACAAGAGACTGCGGCACCATTCCGGTCTTGATCACGGACCAACCAAGTTCATCGGCAATTCCAAGGCCGTGCAAAACATTCATTATCTTGTTGATAAAGTGGCGCCGGCAAATATTCCGGTGCTTATCACCGGCGAATCCGGAGTAGGCAAGGACGTGGTGGCCAATGCCATTCATGACCGCTCACCCCGTTCCGGCAATCCGATTATCATAAAAAACTGCGCATCCCTGCAAAAGGAACTGGCCCGCAGCGAACTTTTCGGTCATCTGAAAGGCTCTTTCACCGGGGCAATCCAGTCTCAGGAAGGCTTAATGTCATATGCCCACGAGAGCACCCTGTTCCTTGATGAAATAGGTGAACTTCCCCTCGAGGTACAGGCCTCTTTGCTGCGGGTACTGGAGACCCAAAAATACCGGCGGGTGGGAGAGAAAGATGAATGTCAGGTCGATATCCGCTTCCTGTTTGCCACCAACCGCAACCTGGCCGAGGAAGTTCAGGCAGGGCGCTTCAACGAAGCTTTTTTTCATCGGATCAACGCTTTTAACATCCACATTCCTTCCCTGGCAGAAAGAAAGGAAGACCTGCCTTTGCTGGTTGATTACTTTCTCACGACCTTGAGTCCTGATGGCGGAACTTACCGAATGGTGCAAGGCGCAATGAACTGCATGCTTCGCTACGACTGGCCGGGCAATGTAAGGGAGCTCCGGAATGTCATCGAGCGCGCCATTATTCTTTCCGAAAACGGGATTATAACGGAAAAATGTCTGCCCCGCGAACTTGCAGAAGCATCGGAAATTTCTGAAACAAGCATTGCCCTGGAATCGGTGGAAAAGCAGCACATCCTCAAGATTCTCGATTTTTATGACGGAAACCGGAGCAAGGCCGCGGATGCTCTGGGAGTCAGCCGTAAAACCTTGTACCGAAAGATGAAAGACTACGAAACGAATTGATCCTGTTGTTTGTGTGGTTGTTGCATGGTAGCAGCCATTGCGCTTCATACCCGCCCAAAGGAGACTGATGATGAAAAGATTACTGCTTGCAATATCCGTTGTTCTCTTGTGCTTTTCTTTACCGGGACAGGCCGTTTCGGGAGATAAAATCATGAAGATGTCGACCACAACTTCGACGCAGGCCTCAGGTTTGCTCGACGTTCTCCTGCCCGAGTTTGAAAAAGACACGGGTATTATGGTTAAGGTTATCGCCAAAGGCACCGGGGCTGCCATTCGCGACGGCGTTGACGGCAATGTTGATGTTATTTTCGTGCATGCCAAGGAACCGGAAGAGAAATTTGTACAGGATGGCTTTGGAACCAAACGGTATTCGGTAATGTATAATGATTTTGTCGTGTTGGGTCCTGTTGCTGATCCGGCCGGAATTAAAAAATGCACAACAGCCGCTGATGCCCTGCGCAAAATCGCTGCTGCTTCAGCTTTTTTCGTTTCACGCGGTGACGACTCCGGGACACACACCAAGGAACAGGATTTGTGGAAGGCAACCGGTCTGCCCCTGGAACAAGGATCACAGAGCATTGTTCCAGGGGCAGACCGGCCGGTGAACTACATGAGGCCATTGGGTGCGTGGTATCTTTCCATTGGCCAGGGAATGGGCAAAGCGCTGACCTTTGCCGATGAAAAACAGGCCTACCTTCTGGCCGACCGCGGCACATACATAAAGTATAAGTTTGACCGCGAAATCCCGGTTGCCCTGGATATCCTCTGTGAGGGTGACCCCGCCCTGGCAAATCCGTACGGAATTATTCCGGTTAATCCAGCAAAACACCCCCATGTGAAAAATGATCTGGCGGAGAAATTTGTCGCCTGGATTACCTCTGCCCGCGGTCAAAAACTCATCGGCGATTACCGGGTGCTTGGCAAGCAGTTGTTTTACCCTGATGCCGGCAAGTAGAGAGAGCAGGCAAGGATAACTACAGTGGATATTCTTTTTGACAGCCTGTTTTCCGCCCTGCTCCTTGTTTTTTCTCTCGACAAGGAAATGCTGGCCATTGTCATGGTTTCGTTGCAGGTGAGTTTCGCCTCAACCATCCTTGCCGCTCTTGTCGGCATACCGGCAGGATTCCTCGTTGCCCTGGGGAAGTTTCCCGGCAAGCGGATGCTCATTACGGTGCTGAATACCCTGCTGGCATTGCCCACTGTGGTAATCGGCCTGCTTGTCTATGCCTTTATCTCGCGACGCGGCATCTTCGGCCCCCTTGATCTGCTGTATACGCAAAAGGCGATGGTCATCGGCCAGATTATCCTGATTATCCCACTGGTGAGCGCCTTAACAATCGCAGCCATCAGCCGGATAGACACCCGTTACCGCCGCACGGCCATGACTCTGGGCGCCAATCGTTTTCAGACGGCCAGAGTTATTTTCTTTGAAGCCCGCTTCGGCATAACCGCAGCCATCGTGGCTGCCTTTGGCCGGGTTATCTCCGAAGTGGGCATCTCGATGATGCTGGGCGGCAACGTCAAGGGATTTACCCGGACCATGACAACCGCCATGGCCCTTGAGTACGACAAAGGCGCCTTCTCTTTTGCCGTGGCCCTGGGTCTTATTTTGATGACCCTGAGTTTTGCCATAAATATTCTTTTCCATTTTTTTCAGGGCAAGTATCGAACATGAAGATGTATTCGATCCATAATCTGACCAAATCATACAACGGTCGATCCATTTTGGATATTGAGCACCTGGAACTGGAGGCAGCCCGGATATACGGGCTGCTTGGCCCCAATGGCGCGGGCAAGACGACCCTGCTCAATATCCTCGGCTTCCTGGTTCAGCCGACTTCAGGCCGTCTTGACTTTCTCGAAAAACCTGTCCGGTTTCAGGAAACGCATTTGCAGCCTTTGCGGAAAGAGGTTGTTGTTTTAGATCAATATCCGGTCCTCTTTACGACCTCGGTGTATGGAAATCTGGAGTTCGGCTTAAAATTAAGAAAGGTGGACAAGGCGAAAAGGGAGAGGATCATTGACGAGGCGCTTGATCTTGTGGACATGGCTTCATTCAAGCATGTCCCGGCTCATACCCTGTCCGGCGGAGAAACCCAGCGCATAGCCCTGGCCCGGGCCCTGGCTCTTTCTCCCAAGGTCTTCCTCTGCGATGAGCCCACTGCCAGTGTTGATGTGGAAAATCAGGCAGCCATCATTGCCGTATTGAAACAGATCAATGATACCAAAAAAATCAGCATCGTCTTTACCACCCATGATCGTCTCCTTGCCGCAGGACTGGCCCACCAGACTCTTGTTCTCAACAATGGCCGCCTCGTGTCGACAAGCTATGAAAATATCTTTCCCTGCAGGATTGAGGCGGTAAACGGCACAGAGGTTCGCTGTCACCTTGCGGAAAACGCTTGGGTTTTTCTTTCCCCTAACACTGCGGTTTCTGCTGTCGGCAAATCCCGGATATTCATTGACCCGGAAAAGATCACCCTGTATCCCGCTGAAAAAAAACCAGAGAATGTCCATTGTTTAGAGGGCAAAGTTGTTCAACTCATGGATGAAGCAAACCGGGTCCGAATCGTGGTGAATATCGGCTTTCTCCTGACTGTTCTTCTCAAACGCGAAGACTATGAATCCCTCCGTCCCGGAATTGGTGATGCGGTTGCCGTTGCAATAGCCCAAGACGCTGCGATCGTGCCCAATTGACCCGTCCTGGCCGGCAGCGATTTCAAAAAAATACAATGTACCGCTCCTGTTCATAACGCCGTGAGGCGGAGTCATTCTGACCCATTCCTTTTTCCGACTGTTTCCTTTTGTCCATTCCCTGCCAACGCCCATCCCGCAATGAGTTTCCTGTACCTCCTTTCAAGAAAAGACAATCCCACCGAGACTCTGCTTGCCGTCATTGGGTCACGCTGACCCATTTCTTTTTTTTACAAATAAGCCCAACATGCTGATTTATCACGTTTTTCAAGCGTGGCACGTCCGTTGCTATATAGAAAACAAAACGGTTTTTGTATCCAAACCTAAAACCAGGGAACGGCAACTCAGCCAATCATCTCAAAAAAGGACGGTACATTATGGCTATTCAAGAACAAGTGTATGGATTCTTCATTCCCAGCGTGACCCTTATCGGCATTGGCGCCCACAAAGAAATCCCCGCCAAGATCAAGGCCCTCGGCGGGAGCAAACCGCTGCTTGTCACCGATAAAGGGATCACCGCTGCAGGTATCACAAAAAAGATTTCGGATCTCCTCACCGAAGCCAAGATGAAACACGTTATCTATGACGACACGATTCCTAATCCCACCGACAAAAACGTTCACGACGGGGTAAAAGTTTATAAAGACAACAAATGCGACAGCCTGATTACCCTGGGTGGCGGCAGCTCTCACGATTGCGGCAAAGGAATCGGGCTGGTAATCGCCAATGGCGGAAAAATCCATGATTACGAAGGCGTTGACAAGTCCACCAAGCCGATGCCTCCCTATGTAGCGGTGAACACCACGGCAGGAACCGCTTCGGAAATGACCCGGTTCTGCATCATTACAGACACCAGCCGCAAAGTAAAAATGGCCATCGTTGACTGGCGCGTAACCCCCGGTATCGCCCTTGATGATCCGCTGCTGATGATGGGTATGCCTCCGGCGCTGACCGCAGCCACGGGCATGGATGCCTTGACCCATGCAGTTGAGGCGTACGTTTCAACCATTGCCACTCCGATGACCGATTCCGCTGCGGAAAAAGCCATTGAGCTTATTGCCCGGCACCTGCGTCCCGCAGTAGCCAACGGCGGCGACATCGTTGCCCGCGAAGGCATGTGTTTCGCGCAGTATCTTGCCGGGATGGCCTTCAACAATGCAAGCCTCGGTCATGTCCACGCAATGGCCCATCAGCTCGGTGGTTTCTATGACCTGCCCCATGGCGAGTGTAACGCCATCCTGTTGCCCCATGTTTCGAAATTCAACCTGATCGCCAAAATCGACCGTTTTGTGAAAATTGCCAAGCTTATGGGTGAAAACGTCGAGGGTCTTTCTCCTCGCGATGCAGCCGAGCTTGCCTTGGTGGCAATCAAGAAACTTTCCACCGACATTGGAATTCCCGCCGGTCTCGTTGCTCTGGGCAAACGCTACGGTAAGGACGTCAAAGAAAAAGATATCGAGACCATGACCGCCAATGCCCAGAAGGATGCCTGTGGGCTCACCAACCCCAGATGTCCTAAGGATGCCGATGTTATCGCCATCTACAAGGCGGCAATGTAAAAAAGCATCCGCAGACCCTTTGGGTGGCAGGTCGGTCTCGGTCTGCCACCCTCCCCCTTCCCCTTACTTTCTGGGGCAGTTGGCCAGGTACCACTCCAGTGTGGCGTTATCTGCTGTGCTTGAAACAGTCTTGTCTTCAAAGAGGACAACCGGACAAAAAACGTTTTTTCACTTTTCTAACGCTGCACCGACAGCAAAAAGGCGGATCGTAACACAATGAAAGTTATCAATATCAACTTGTCTTACAATTCTGATTTTGTCACCCGGGTTGAAGAGGAAAGCGGCCAAAAGCTCAACCACTGCTACCAGTGCGGAAAATGCACGGCAGGCTGTCCCTACACTGATGAATATGATATTTCAGTCAGCCAGATCATGCGCCTTACCCAGACAGGACAAAAGGATAAAGTTCTGCAATCAAAATCTCTTTGGCTCTGCGCCTCCTGCGAATCATGCACCGCCCGCTGCCCCAACAAAATTGACGTAGCCCGGATCATGGATGTGCTCCGTCATATGGCCCGGCGGGAAGGACATGCCGGAGTACGCACGGTCAAAACCTTCTGGGATTCCTTTCTTAATTCCGTAGAAAGCAATGGCAGGCTCTTTGAAGTAGGCCTGTTGGCGAATTATATCTCCCACACAGGCAGATTCTGGACCGATGCCGGCCTGGGCCACAAAGTTCTCCCCAAAGGAAAAATTCATTTCAGGCCCTCTGAGATGCAGGGCAAAAAAGAAGTCACAAAAATCTTCATGCGCTTCAAAGAAGAATCCGCAAAATGCGGGGCAAAAAAGCTGCCACCGGAAATTTCATCCGTTTCAGAGAGGAAACCGCATAATGAATACATCCCTGAACTACGCTTATTATCCCGGGTGTTCAAGCACCGGAACCTCCCTTGAATACGATATGTCAAGCCGCGCCGTCTGTGGCGCCCTGGACATAACATTAACCGATGTGCCGGACTGGAGCTGTTGCGGCTCCACCCCGGCACACACCGTGGATCACACCCTGTCATCGGCGCTTTCAGCCCGAAATCTTGATCAGGTCGCTTCGATGGGTCTGGATTCCTGCATTACCCCATGCCCAAGCTGTCTGGCCAACCTTAAGACGGCAAAGCACAGGATGGAAGAAGTCGGTTTCAGGGACAAGGTTAACAATCTTCTCGACAAACCGGCCAACACACAGGTTGGAGCAAAGTCTGTGCTGCAGATACTGGTTGAAGACTACGGCGTTGCAAATATCAAGAAAAAAGTGGTGAAACCGCTGACCGGTCTGGCCGTTGGCGCCTATTACGGTTGCATCCTCAACCGACCTGCCGAATTGATGCAATTTGATAACCGTGAACACCCCATGGCAATGGACAATATCATGGAGGCGCTTGGCGCCACGGTGGTGCCTTTTCCTTTAAAGGTCGAATGCTGCGGGGCATCCTTTGGTATTCCGCGAAAAGATCTGGTTATGAGATTGTCCGGCAAACTCCTCGATACGGCTAAAAGCATCGGCGCAATGGCCCTGGTCACGGCATGTCCGCTTTGCCAGATGAATCTGGACATGCGCCAGACCCAGATAAACAACGCCAATAGTTCGAGCCATAAAATACCGATTTTCTACTTCACCCAACTCATGGGTCTGGCCCTGGGCCTGACGGAAAAAGAACTGGGCATGGACAAACTCTGCGTCAGTCCCCGCTCCGTATTGGATGCCCTGACCAGTGTGGAGAATCCCAAGGAGAAGGCGGCATGAAAATAGGAGTCTTTGTCTGCCATTGCGGAAGCAATATCGAGGCTACCGTTGATACCGCTGCGGTGGCTGCCGCAGCCAGGGAATTCCCGGACGTGGTCTTTGCGACGGATACGATGTACACCTGCTCCGAACCTGGACAAGATGAAATAGTTGCTGCCATCAAGGAGCATAATCTTGGCGGTGTTGTTGTCGCCTCATGTACGCCGCGGATGCACGAGCAGACCTTTCGCCGCACGGTGGAACGGGCGGGCCTGAACCGCTATCTCTTTGAAATGGCAAATATCCGGGAGCATGTTTCCTGGATCGGCAAGGACCGCGAGGCCAACACCAACAAATCAATCGACCTCGTTCGCATGGCAACGGAAAAGCTGATGCGCAACCGGCCCCTTTTTTCCAAGAAATTTGATGTCAACAAAAGAGTTCTGGTCATCGGTGGCGGTGTTGCCGGGATCCAGGCGGCTCTTGACTGTGCAGACGGCGGGCTTGAAGTGGTCATGGTGGAAAAAACGGCTACCATCGGCGGCAAGATGGCCAAACTGGACAAAACCTTTCCCACCGTGGATTGTTCCAGCTGTATCCTCGGGCCGCGCATGGTTGATGTGGCCCAGCATCCCAATATCACCCTCTATGCCTATTCGGAAATTGAGGAAATAAACGGCTATGTCGGGAACTTTGAGATCACGGTCAAAAAGAAAGCAACCTATGTAAACTGGGATTCCTGCACCGGCTGCGGGATCTGCATGGAAAAATGTCCGAGCAAAAAAGCCACCGACTCCTTTAACGAAGGGATCGGCAAAACAACGGCCATTAACATCCCCTTTCCCCAGGCAATCCCCAAAAAAGCAAAGATCGACCCCGAATTCTGCACAAAATTAACAAAAGATAAATGCGGAGTCTGTGCCAAGGTGTGCCCCTCAGGCTGCATTGATTATGAAATGCAGGACGAATTCGTCACCGAAAAGGTAGGGGCCATAGTCACGGCCACCGGATACGACCTCTTTGACTGGAGTGTTTACGGAGAATATGGCGGTGGACGATACCCCGACGTCATCACTGCCCTGCAGTATGAACGGATGCTGTCAGCCTCCGGCCCCACCGGCGGTCATATCAAGCGCCCCTCGGACGGCAAAGAGCCCAAAAACATCGTATTTATCCAATGCGTCGGCTCCCGCGACAAATCCGTCGGCCGCCCCTATTGCACCGGTTTTTGCTGCATGTACACTGCCAAACAGGCGATCTTGACCAAAGATCACCTGCCGGGATCCCAAAGCTACGTCTTTTATATGGATATCCGGGCAGTCGGCAAACTGTACGATGAGTTCACCCGCCGAGCCATGGAAGAATACGACACCAAATATATCAGGGGCAGGGTCTCCATGATCTACCCCAAGAACGACAAGCTCCTGGTCCGCGGCGCTGACACACTCATGGGAGCACAGGTTGAAGTGGACGCCGACCTCGTTGTTCTGGCTGTCGGTGCGGAAGCTGCCGTTGGCGCAAGCGAATTGGCTGAAAAACTTCGTATTTCCTATGACTCCTACGGCTTTTATATGGAAGGCCATCCCAAACTTAAACCTGTTGAGACAAACACGGCCGGCGTCTATCTTGCCGGCGCCTGCCAGGGACCAAAGGATATCCCTTCATCAGTGGCACAGGGCAGTGCCGCTGCAGCCAAGGTGTTGGGACTGTTTTCCAAGGACCAGTTGGAAAGCGACCCGCAGGTTTCGCTTGTCGATATAAAACGCTGCATAGGATGCGGAAAATGCATCAAGACCTGTCCTTACGGCGCTATTAATGAAATGGAATTCCGGGGCCTGACCAAGGCAAACGTAATCGAAACAATATGTCAGGGCTGCGGTATCTGCACGTCAACCTGCCCCCAGGGAGCTGTTCAACTCCAGCATTTCACTGACAATCAGATACTCTCGGAGGTGAATGCATTATGCCGGTTCTAGAAGGGAAGGAACTTCGTATCGTCGGTTTTCTTTGTAACTGGTGTTCTTACGGCGGGGCCGACACTGCCGGAGTTGGGCGCTTCAGCCAACCAACGGACCTGCGCATTATCAGAGTTCCCTGTTCCGGCAGAATTGACCCCTTGTTCATCGTCAAAGCCTTGATGAACGGGGCGGACGGCGTCCTGGTCTCGGGTTGTCACCCCAGGGATTGCCATTATTCAGAAGGCAATTTTTATGCCCGGAGAAGGCTGGAAATAATGCAAAGATTCCTGCCTGTTCTCGGCTATGAACCGGAAAGGTTTGCCTATACCTGGGTTTCCGCCTCGGAAGGCCAACGCTGGCAGGAGGTGGTGAAATCCTTCACCGATCAGATTCACAAGCTTGGTCCAGCGCCTAAAATATTAGGGCCGCAAGCCTCGGACACCCTCAGCCTTATGGCAGCAGCTCTGTAATAGCACCCTCAGATCTGAGCCGGACAAAGGAGAACAGGTGAAATTTCAAGAAGAGCTCAAAAACAGTATCAGAAAGGTTCTACCGGAACTGGATATGGTAATCGGCTGGGGCAAAAGCTTTGACCCCCTGCATGCCACGCCGCATTTCATCCGCAGGCAAGAAGATATAGACGAGCTGGTGATAAGCCCCTTAAGCGTTCATAATCTGGCAACGTACCTTCCCGGCCTGCGAGGCAAAAAGGTAGGGATCGTGGTCAAAGGCTGTGATAGCCGCTCGGTGATTGAACTGCTCCAGGAAAACCTCATCGACAGGAAAAATGTCACCATCTTCGGTTTTCCCTGCACAGGTGTGGTGGATCAGACAAAAATCAAAAAGGCCATGGGCCATACAGGGAATATCGAATCCTGCGATATGTCTGACACGGCAATTGTCATCAAGTCGAAAGACAAAACACGTTCATTGCCGCTTTCAGAAATGCTGGCCGACAAATGCCATTCCTGTCGGTACCCTGATGCGATTATCAGTGATCATTTTGTCGGCGACAGGATAGCTGACCCTGCTCCGGCTGCGGCCGATTATCAGGCACTTGCGGCCTTTGAAAAACTTTCGGTCTCCGAAAGATTCGGCTACTGGCTCAAGGAGCTTGACCGATGCACCCGCTGCTATGCCTGCCGGAACGCCTGTCCCTTATGCGTCTGCCGGGATCATTGTGCGGCTGAAAGCCGTGATCCGCACTGGTTGTCCCAAGAAAACAATGTCCGTGACAAATTGATGTTTCAGGTTATTCACGCCTATCATCTGGCCGGACGCTGCACCGAATGCGGCGAATGTCAGCGTGCCTGTCCCGTGGACATTCCTGTACTTTTGTTTAAGCAGAAAATGAACAAGGAAATCAGGGACATTTTTCACTATGAGGCGGGAGTCGACCCTGAAGCCACTCCGCCCCTGCTCTCCTTCAAGATGAAAGAAGAGAATATCACAGAAAAGGTGTGGTAATGGATTCTATTAAATATCTAAAATCAACCGATCTGAAGCACTGGCTTGAAGAATTGGCGCGGGAAAACAGTGTATTCGCCCCACGGGCTGAAGGCGACTCCGTGATTTTCGCCCCCTTTGAGCCAAAACAGGAAATGTCCATAAAACACGCACCAACCGTGCCGCCCAAAAAAACGGTGTTCCCCCAGAGTGAAAAGCTTGTTGATTTCACCTACAGCAAAGATCCGGAAAACTTGGGCAGGGTTATGATTGAAGGCAAGGAAATCCTGCCGGAAGGGACAGCGGTCGTCTTTGGCGGCCGCCCCTGTGACGTCCGCGGCTTCACCATGTTCGACCGGGTCTATCTGGCGGAAAAAACCGCCGATATCTACTACAAGACCCGCCGTGACAACACCTCGTTTATCACCCTGGCCTGCGAAAAACCGGAAAATACCTGCTTTTGTCATTGGGTGGGCAGCAGCCCGTCCGACACAACCGGTTCCGATGTCATGGCCACCCCGATTGAAGGCGGTTATGTACTTGAAGCGTTCACCGAAAGAGGCCAAGATCTCCTGACCTCTCGCCTTCTTGAGAATGGCGACAGATGGATATTGGAAGCCCAGGAAGTCCATACAATCGCGGCCGGCTCCTTGACCGAGGCCCCGAATCTGTCCCAGGCCCCGCAGAAACTCCTGGACGTCTTTGACAACATGGATTTCTGGGAAAACGCCGCAGCCAAGTGCCTCAGCTGCGGCGCCTGCACCTATCTCTGTCCCTCATGCTACTGTTTCAACATCACCGACGAAACAGCAGGCATGCAAGGCACCCGTTTCAGGTCCTGGGACAACTGCATGTCTGCCCAGTTCACCATGGAGGCAAGCGGCCATAATCCCCGGCCCACCAAGGCCCACAGGCTGAAAAACCGGATAGGCCACAAGTTCAGCTACTATCCGACCATCCATAACCGGATTATCTCCTGCTGCGGTTGCGGCAGATGCATCAAGAGCTGTCCCGTGAGCCTCGACATTCGTGAAATCGTTCTGGAGGCCATAAATTACGAACCGGCCGCTGGCGAGGAATAAACAAATGAGCGCAAAGAATCACTATCTTCCGGAAATGGCGACAATCAATGAAGTTATCCAGGAAACACATAACATCATGACCTTCCGGGTGATCTTTAACGACCCGCAGGTCATGGAAAATTTCACCTTCGAACCGGGCCAGGTCGGGCAGCTCTCCTCCTTTGGCACCGGCGAGGCAACCTTTGTCATTAATTCTCCTCCCACCCGCAAAGACTATTTGCAGTTCAGCGTCATGCGCACCGGTGAGGTCACGAGCAAACTCCATGTCCTCAAAGCAGGCGATCAGATAGGCGTCCGCGCTCCCCTTGGCAACTCTTTCCCTTATGAAGACATGAAGGGCAAGGACATTGTCTTCATCGGCGGGGGTATCGGCATGGCGCCCCTGCGCCCCCTGATGCTGTACATGCTGGACAACAGAAACGATTATGGCAAGATCACCCTGCTCTACGGAGCACGATCTCCGGTTGACATGGCCTTCAATTATGAATTACCATCTTGGCTGGAACGTGATGATCTTGAAACACACCTGACCATTGATGCCGAATATGAAGGCTGGCAGCACACCGTGGGCCTTATCCCCAACGTTTTACTCGACATTGCACCAAACCCAGAGAATTCAGTGGCCGTTACCTGCGGTCCGCCGATCATGATAAAATTCACCCTGCAGGCCCTTGAAAAACTGGGGTTTAAGGATGAGCAGATTGTCACCACCCTGGAAAAAAGAATGAAGTGCGGGGTGGGAATCTGCGGGCGCTGCAATATAGGCTCGAGCTATGTGTGCATGGACGGACCGGTTTTTACAGCCGCCCAACTCAAGGAACTGCCCAATGAGTTGTAATGCTCTATTATTGCGGAAATGTGAAGGCGAAACCTTGAAACAAAAACAATAACATAATGCCGGACGGTCTTTCCGGTGAGTTGGAGATACTGCTCAATACAAGATTCTTGCGCATCCTCTTTTTTTCAACCCTAAATGGAGCACGATCATGGCTAATAAAATTTTCCGGGTCAATATGACAGATCTTTCCACCTCCATCGAAGATGTCCCCGCTGCCTGGGGTGGTCACGGCGGCCGCGGACTCACCTCAACAATCGTTGCGGCTGAAGTCCCTCCCACCTGTCATCCCCTGGGGGTAAACAACAAGCTTGTTTTTGCCCCGGGCCTGCTTTCCGGTACTCCAGCGGCAAATTCCGGCCGCCTTTCCTGCGGAGCCAAAAGCCCTTTAACCGGCACCATCAAAGAATCGAATTCCGGCGGCTCATCCGCACAGTTACTGGCAAAATGCGGCTGCAAAGCGCTCATCATTGAAGGCCAACCCAAAGATGATGCCTGGTACAGTCTGGCAGTCACCCCCGACGGTGTGACCATAAACAGGGAAAAAGAAGTTGTCGGCAAAGGGAATTTCGAAACAACTAAAATTCTTGGCAAACGTCTCGGCACAAAGCAGGGAATTATCATCATCGGCACTGCCGGTGAAATGAGAATGAGATCCGCCAATATTTCGGTAAAAGACCCCGATGGCAATCTGCGTTCCGGCGGACGCGGCGGTCTCGGCGCCGTTATGGGATCAAAACGGGTAAAATTCATCAGTATTGACCCCAAAGACGGCAAGGTTGAAATTGCCGATATGGAAAAATTCAAGGAGGCAAACAAAAAATTTGCCAAATCCTTGATCGACAACCCCATCAGCCAGGCCCTTGCCACCTACGGCACCAATGTTCTTGTCAATATTATCAATGAGGCCGGAGGCCTGCCGACCAGAAACTTCACCTCCGGTCAATTTGCAGGACACGAGCAAATTTCCGGCGAAACAATGCACGATCTTATTCAAGAACGTGGCGGCAAAGTAAAACATAATTGCCACCCGGGATGTGTCATCCAATGTTCCCAAATATATAACGATGTAAACAAGAAATACAAAACTTCCGGTTTTGAATATGAATCGATCTGGGCCCTGGGTGCGGATTGTGCCATTGACAACTTGGACATCATTGCCGAAGCGGACAGTCTCCTTGATGATATCGGCATCGATTCCATTGAAACCGCCGTTGCCATTGGCGTTGCCATGGAAGCAGGCGTCCTTGAGTTTGGTGATGGTAAAGGTTTGCTGCGTATTCTGAAAGAAGATGTTGCCAAGGGAACCGCGCTTGGACGTATAATCGGCGGCGGCGCCGGTGATGTCGGTCGTGCCTTCGGCGTTACCCGTGTGCCGGTGGTTAAAAATCAGGCGATTCCCGCCTATGATCCACGCGCCATAAAAGGTATCGGCATCACGTACGCCACCTCCACCCAAGGGGCTGACCACACAATGGGTTATACCATTGCCACCAATGTTCTAGGTGTCGGCGGCTCCCTTGATCCGCTTTCCAAAGAAGGCCAGGTGGAACTTTCCCGCAACCTGCAGATTGCAACGGCCGCCATCGATTCCACAGGCATGTGTCTCTTTATCGCTTTTGCAGCTCTTGACGATGCAACCTGCCTCCCGGCGCTTATCGATCTCATCAATGCCCGCTTCGGCCTCGCATTAACCGGAGACGATGTGACAAATCTTGGCAAATCTATTCTAAAAACAGAGCACGCCTTTAACCTGGCTGCCGGATTTACCAACCAGGATGACAGGCTGCCTGAATTCTTCAGCATGGAGCCTCTCCCGCCCCATAACGTGGTCTGGGATTTCAGCGGGGAAGAGATCGATACCTTCTGGGATTTTTAACCGGATTTCCATAATTGTGCGCCCTGTTCCCTGTCTATTTCCATTCTCCCTCTATTCTCCTTCAAAGAATAGGCAGAGAACAGGTGCACTTTTTTAAGTTGTGCGATTTCACAATCTATTCAATACTCTCATTATGATTAGCAGACCTTCTCACATTCCCCGGCTGGAGTTCATTGTTCCGGCTGCGGCCACCAAAAAATATACGACTCTTTTGCAGTCCGGCATTTGGGAGGAAATAAGCGCTTCAACCACTGTTGGCGAATTTCTTGCCTGCTTGCCCGGTTTTACTCCGCAATATATACGTGAACACATTGAAACGATTTTCTTAAACGGCCTGCCTGTTGATGATCTTGAAACAACTATTAACGGTCCATCTCCGGTTCTTGCCATTTCCGCCGCCATGCCGGGACTTGCCGGAGCGATTTTTCGAAAAAACAGTTTCCATGCAGCCTTGCGAACCGCACCCTCTCTCTCTTCGCCGGCCAGGATGCCGAGTGGAGAAAAAATTATGATACGGCTGAAATTTTTCAATACCATTGCCTGCGAAAAAGGAACAGCTATCCTGAATAATGGCTGTTTATTATCAAGTGACAGCGTGTTAAAATTCATAACCTACCGTCGACAACTGTTTTCTGATTTACTGTCCCTGCGTTGTGACAATAAACCCGTAGGTCTCGATGACCTGGAAAGTCTTCTTCATCCCTCAAAAACCGTTTTCCTAAGGATTCAAGAAGAGAATGCCTGCATCTGACACAACAAAAGACATGCTGGGAAGACAGCGGTTGACCCCGGTGCATGAGGCTCTATCTCTTCTCACCTCCAGCCTGCAAAATATCCAGCGGACGTCGGAACGTATTTGCCTGACTGAAGCACTCGATCGTATTACTGCCCAAGACATTCTTTCGCCGGAAGATCTCCCGGCACAGGCACGCTCGACCATGGACGGCTTTGCGGTAAGGGCTGCAGATACCTTTGGCGCCAGCCAGTCTTCACCGTGCTATCTTCAGATAAGCGGTGAAGTGCTCATGGGCGAAAACCCGCCGGGCAAAATAGAACAGGGCCATTGCTTCCGCATCTCCACCGGCGGCCTCTTGCCCACGGGCAGCGATGGTGTGGTCATGCTTGAGCACACCATTCCGGTGGACAGCAAGATGATCGAACTGGTTAAAAGTGTTGGCGCCGGAACAAACCTGATTAACAGGGGGGAGGATATCAGCACAGGGAGTGTCGCCCTGGGCGCCGGGCATCGAATACGCCCCCAGGACCTCGGGTTGCTTGCCGGGTTGGGGATCGGTGCGCTCGAGGTATACTGCCGGGTGAAAGTGGGCATCCTTTCCACCGGCGATGAAATCGTCCACTGGTCCGAAAATCCCCCTGCCGGCAAAATCCGGGACATCAATGCGATCACCCTGACAGGTCTTGCCAGGCGGGCGGGCGCCATAGTCACCGATTATGGCATCGTTTCAGACCGTGAGGAAGATTTTTTCCCAACAATGCTCAAAGCGATTAAGGAAAACGATCTTGTCCTCTTTTCAGGCGGCAGCTCTGTGGGAATGCGAGATCTTGGGGAAAAAATCATCGGACGGCTCGGCAACCCTGGGATTCTTGTCCACGGCGTCACCTTGAAACCGGGCAAACCGATCATCATAGGACTTCACAACGGCATTCCTCTCTTTGGTCTGCCGGGGCATCCTGTTTCAGCCATGGTCTGTTTTGAGCTCTTTGTCGAGCCGGCAATAGAACTCCTGTCCGGGCATAAAAAAAACCAGACACTTCCGCAACCGACCATCCAAGCCGTGCTCGAAAGAAATATCAACTCCGCTGCCGGCCGCCTCGACCTGATTCGCGTCCGTCTGCAAGAGATAAACGGGGTTCTGATGGCCCAGCCGGTACT
The DNA here is from genome assembly GCA_018829945.1 of Pseudomonadota bacterium. Lineage (GTDB taxonomy): Bacteria > Desulfobacterota > Desulfobulbia > Desulfobulbales > Desulfurivibrionaceae > Thiovibrio. The sequence goes on from JAHJTI010000015.1 coordinate 17,115, forward strand.
GGGCAAGTCAGGCTCGATTTCAACCCTGTCCAGGGCCCATGGCTATTTTTTCATCGATGAAAGTTCACAGGGCCTGGAAAAAAATTCCGAAGTAAGGGTGCACTTATTACAATGAAAAAACGAAATATCTTCGTCAAAAACCATCCCCTTGCCGAGGCCAAAGAACTCTGGCGCCAGGCCCTTGCAAACATCGGATTCGGCAGCAGCACGACAGTCATACAGTCCATCCCTGTTGACACAGCACTCGGCTATCGTCTCGCCGGGCCGGTCTTTGCCATCCATTCATCGCCCTCATACAATGCCGCAGCCATGGATGGCATCGCCGTCCATTTTGCAGATCTGGCCCAGGCAAGCGAGGCATCGCCTGTCCATCTCGGCAAAGATAAATTCATGCCGGTAAACACCGGCAATGCCTTGCCTGAGGGCTTTGACGCCGTGGTGATGATTGAAGATGTCCATTATGTCAGCGATGAGGAAGTGGAATTGGCCATACCGGCAACTCCCTGGCAGCATGTCCGGACCATCGGGGAAGACATCGTTGCAACCGAGCTTATCCTGCCGGAAGGACATACGGTCCGGCCCATTGACCAGGGTGCCATGCTTGCAACAGGAGTGACAACAATCAAGGTGCGGCGTCCGCCCAGGGTGCAGGTTATCCCCACCGGCAGCGAACTTATCCAGCCTGGACAGACGGCAAAGCCAGGGCAGATCATAGAATTCAACTCCAGAATACTGGCGGGATATCTCAACGAATGGGGGGCTGAAGCCAATGGTTCGGCACCGGTTATTGACGACCCCGACCATCTGCGCAAAGCGATACAAAAAGCGGTGCAGGAGAACGACATTGTGGTGCTCAATGCCGGAGCATCTGCGGGCACCAGGGATTACACCTCAAATGTGCTGGCGGAACTGGGTGAAGTTATTGTCCATGGAGTGGCGATAAAGCCCGGTAAGCCCGTTATTCTCGCCATTGTCAACAATACGCCCGTCATCGGCCTGCCCGGATATCCGGTCTCAGCCATTCTTACCATGCGTCTCTTTGTCCGCGACATGATCTATGCCTTCATGAACCTGGAAACCCCGAAAGCACAGATGATAGAAGCGGTGATGTCCCGCCCCCTGGCCTCATCCATGGGGGTTGATGAATACGTTCGGGTTACCCTGGGCCAGGTTGACAACACCTTTATGGCTACCCCCTCAGGAAAAGGTGCAGGAGCGGTAATGTCTCTTGTCCGGGCCGACGGGTTGCTCACTCTTCCTGCCGGGAGTGAAGGCATCGGCGCCGGAGAAAAGGTGCAGATTGAGTTGCTGCGCCCCCTGCACGAGATAGAGTCAACCCTTGTCTTTATCGGCAGCCACGACAATATCCTTGATGTCATTGCCAATCAACTCCACAAACAACGCCCTCCAGCCAGGATTTCCTCAGCCCATGTCGGCTCCATGGGCGGCATCATGGCAATACGCCGGGGCGAGGCCCATCTTGCCGGGACCCATCTGTTGGATGAAGAAACCGGGGAGTATAATGTTTCCTACATTAAGCGTTTTCTGGCCGATATCCCTCTCCAGCTCATCAATCTCTGCTACCGGGAACAAGGGCTGATCGTCCAGAAAGGCAACCCCCTGGGTATTAAGGGCTTTGCCGATATCGCCGAGCGCAACCTTACTTTTATTAACCGCCAAAACGGGGCCGGCACCCGTCTGCTCACAGATAAGATACTGCGTGACCAGAACATTGATCCTGGTTCCATTCAAGGATACAGCCATGAAGAATACACCCATATGAGTGTTGCTGCGGCCATTGCCAGCGGCAGCGTTGACACGGGAATGGGAATTCGTGCGGCAGCAGTAGCCCTTCATCTTGATTTCGTGCCGGTGACGGAAGAACGGTACGACCTCATCCTTCCCCTGAAATTCCTGAAAGACAGCAAGGTCGCTGTCATTCTCGATCTTCTGAAAAATGACCGGAGTTTCCACGAAAAAGTCCTTGGCCTCGGCGGCTATGATCTCCGCGATTGCGGGAAGATACTGTACGAACAGAAATAACAGCAACACATTGTGAAGATTGTTATGGATCTATTTCTGCAGAAAAACAGGGAATGCATATGCAGGTGACGGTCAAACTCTTTGCCTTCTTCCGCGAAGGGCGTTTCAAGGTAGAAGAAAGAGAATACCCCCAGGCGACGACAGTTTCCGATGTTGTTGAAGGCCTGGGCATTGATCTGGATAAGGTCGGCATAACCATGATAAATTCCAGGCATTGCAAGTTTGAAACCCTTTTACAAGAAGGGGATAACCTGGCTATTTTTCCAGTCATCGGCGGAGGCTGAGATGTCACTTGCTGCCCGGTTGCGAGAAAAAAGCCAAGACAACATACTCCTGTTTGCCGACGCCCTTATTCTGGCGGAACAATGCAACGTTGATCTGCTGAAATTAGAACAGACCGCACTTGAAAATAATATCTGGCCTGAACGCTACCAGCGCCACCGAGACATCTTTTCCCCGGCCCAGCAACACCAGCTGCTCGTCTCCATTGTGGCTATTGTCGGCTGCGGAGGATTAGGCGGCCAGGTCTTTGAAGAGTTTATTCGTCTTGGCGTGGGACGAATTATAGCGATTGATCCGGACTGTTTTGCCGCCCACAATCTTAACCGACAACTTCTCTGCACTGTCGAGGAGCTGGGCAGATTCAAAGTGCAGGCGGCAGTCAGGCGAGCCCGTTCGGTAAACCCGGCTGTACAAGTAACTCCACTTGCCCAGTCTTTCTCCGTAGATATTCACAATGAAGTCCGCCAGGCACAGGTTGTGATAGATTGTCTCGACTCAGTTGCCGACCGGCACGAATTGGCGGAATTTTGCCGCTCATCGAGGATCCCTCTGGTGCACGGCGCAGTGGAAAAATGGTTCGGACAAATTGGCGTACAGAAAAAAAGCAACCTCATCAAAAACCTTTACCCCCAAATCCCCCCTCAGGATAAAATCACCATTCCCTCCGTACTTTCGTGTACCGTTGCTGCGGTGGCCTCCTTACAGGTCGCTGAAACCATAAAACTTCTTCTTCATCTGGATTCCCCGCTTCGCGATAACTGGAAAAGCGTTGATCTGTTGAACTGCGAAATTGAAGCGCTTGACGCGCAGCCATAGCCTGCATTTTTCTCCTCTGCTTTAAAAAGCCGTGCCGATACTGAAATGGATAACGTACTCCTCCTCGCCCCTTTCCTTGTCCTGATCCGGATTCCAGGCAAAATCTAGCCGGGCCGGACCGATGGGCAGCAAATAGAGCAGGCCGCAGCCGAGGCCGGGCCGGAGTCCTTTGAAATAATCGGCAAAGGTTGCGTCGATGATCTCGGAGCGATCGGTGAAGGGCGGTTCGCCATTCTCTTCGCGGGTGCGGTTCGGAGAGACGTTGCCATAGTCGAAAAAGAGTGAAGCGGCCAGCCGGTCCGTCAGCCTGTGGCGCAGCTCAATGGCAAAAACATTGAAGGCATCGCCGCCCAGCGGTTCGCCCTGCACATCCTTGGGCCCCAACTGCGACTCCTTGAAGCTGCGCACCGTATTCTCGCCGCCGTTAAAGAACCGCTCCCCGATGGGAATGGTGAGCTGATCCCGGCCGGGCAGGATAACCCCGGTGTCAAAGCGCAGCCCCAGGGTGTTTTTTTCGCTGAGCGGCAAAAATTTCCGCATGCCCAGATTGAACCGATAAAAGGAGATGCCGCTGCCCAGGGAGGGATCGGCAATTTCCACGGCCCCAAACGCCTTGTGCCCGCTGGTGGGAAAAAAGATATCGTTGCGGCTGTCCGTGGTGGCCTGAAGCTTGGCGCTGGCCGTGGTGTAGCTGCTCTCCGACGCCTCGGTGAGAGAGGTGGAGGCGAGCTCGACGATGTTGCTCTCCCGGTACAGATAGCCCAGGGTCACGCCTACCCCCCCGAAAAAGTTTCGGGAAAAAAGGAGGGAACCACCCACTTCCTCCCTGGTGAAGGACGGCTCTTCCCGCCTGCGGAAATATACGGGCAGAGCGGCGGTGATATCGCTGCCCAGAAGCCATGGGTCGGTGAGGTTGGCCTGCACATTGACGCTTTTCAGCGACCCGCCCGCTTCAAGGCCGAAAACCCGGCCGGTGCCGAAGATATTATTGTGTCGATACCCGGTGCTGGCCCGGAGCAGTTCGTACGAACCCCATCCTCCCTGAACGAAAACCTCCCGGGCCATGGATTCCTGCACCGTGACTTCAAGAACCCGCTCCCCAGGGCTGAGGCCGTCCACCAGCTCGATAGCTACCCTGGAAAAAAGGCCGGTCTGGTAAAGCGCTCTGAAACTGGCCTGCTTTCCATCACCGCTATATATATCCCCGACCTGCAGGGCAAGGCGGCTGCGGATAAAGGCATCCGTAGTGCGCTCGTTTCCGTGGATGGCTATGGCGGCGATTTTCACTTTCGAACCGCTGGCAATGGTGACATCAAGATGTACCTGGGAGAAATTGACCCCTGTTGTATCCGAAACCGTAACCTCGGCTGCGGGAAATCCCAGATTGCCGTAGATCTCCTGCACCCGGCTTTTCAGCACCAGCTTACGCCGCGGCACATAGGCTTTACCGATCAGCTCTTCGGGGAGATCAGCCAGGAGCCCCATTGCCTCGGGATCGGTATCGCCATGAAACTCCACCGCGGCGATTATACGACGGGTCCCCTCCTGGACAGCGCAATGCACCGTAACCTTGCCGCGATCCGTGGAATAGCTGAAAACCGGGTCGCCGACCAGGGCTTGGGAATAACCCTCGCTCAGGTAAAGATCCCGAATCGCACTCAGGGCGGCGCTGATATCCTTCTCCACAAACAGCAACTTGTTCAGGCCGAGAAAGCCGGTCGTTTCCCCCTCAAAAAAAGCAAGCAATGTTTCCCGATCAAAGGCGGTGTTGCCTGAAAACTCGATGCTCTCGACAATCACCTGCACCCCCTCGCTCACGGTGAATTCAAGGGTTGCAGCCTCCGGCGCACCAGAGAGTCGATAGGAAACAACGGCAAAGGCATAGCCTTCCCTTTTATAGGCCTGCTCCATCTGAAAGGCGGCATCGTCCGCCGTGGCCGCCGGGAAATCGGTGTGGGCCAGCAAAGCAAGCTCTTCGGCCGCAGCCTGGCGCAGCCGCCCTTCCGAGAATGCCTGATTACCTGTGAAAACGAGCATATACTCCTTTGCGACCCGGCCCTCTGCCGGTTGGGCCAACACCGTGCCAACCCCTGCCGCAAGCTCCGTCAGCAGCAGAAGCGCGCAGCACAGGGAAACAGCCAGCCTTCTACTTGAAGCGGAAAACAATTTTCACCCCCACATTGTAATTGTCGTACACATCCCGCTCGCTGGTGATAAAGAGCCGGTCTCCGGGGAGAAGCAGCCCCTCCACCAGGCGAAACCGCGCTTCCACCGTGTCTTCGCCGCTGCTGGTGATCTCGCGGCCTATATCCAGGTCGAAACGCTCGAGCACCGACTCGTCGGTTTCCGCCCCCCCGTTGCCGAACCAGTTGGCCAAAAGCCCCTTGCCCAGATAAACGGCCATGTTCATCCCGGCCACCTGCCGCCTTCCAGAGCCTGCGGTGTTAAGCGGCGGCCGACCGGTAAGCACCAGAAGCAGCAGGTCACTGTCGGGGAGGGCGGGCTGGGAAGAAAGGGTTATCACCGGCTCATCGGCCGTTCCCTGAAGGTGCATGTCGATATCATATCCCGCCAGCTTCGATTTGGCAGTCACATCAAAGGTGGGCCGATCAGGATCGTTTTTCGGGAAGGTAATCACCCCTGATTCTATGACAAGGCGTCCCGCAGGCAGGGAAATGGAGACAGGATCGACAAAAATCCTCCCGACCAGCACTGGAACCTCCCCGGTGCCTCCAAGGCTGAACTCCGGGCGAACAGCGCCTTTGGCGAGATTGTTCCGGATGAGAAAAGGCTGCGTGGCGCTGACCTCGATACCAAATTCCATATCCCGAAAAGGCGGGTCGGGCAGGGAAAACGCCTGCAGCCCGATATCACTGCGCGGCCGGGAGGCGCCCTTAAAAAGCCGGAGAAAATCAATATTCTTGGTATAGCGGCCATCGGTGACAATCAGTTTGCCGGAAAGAACCAGCTTGCGCACAGGCCCGCTGAGGCGCAGGTCGGCGTCACCGCGGATCTTCAGGTCGGCGTCACGGAAAAAGAGCAGATTCTTGCCCTTGGCGGTAAAATCAAAGCTGCTTTCATCCCCGGCCATGATAATGGTTCCGCTCGCGTTAAAAGGCGCTCCGCCGAGCAGCCCCTCCATGCTCCGCACCTGAATGGTATCACCGGCGAACTCTGCCCGGACTGCTACGCCATCCATGGTTGGCAGGGTTGCCTTTGCAAAACGCAGGGTGGCATCGGTGAGGGTGAGCCCTCCGGACAGTTTAGGTGCAGCCGCATGGCCGCTTACGGAAAAAGTGGTGGCAAGCCTGCCGCTCAAACGACGCACCGCCTTGCTCTCCTGAACAAGCCAGCCGATGTCCGCCATTTTCAGATTACCCTGAACGGCAAGAGTACCGGGAAGCTCCGCAGGCGGCTGACTTACAAGGCTCGCCAATGAAGGCAGTTGACGCCACTCACCGGAAAGCGTCCCGCTGCTGGAGGCGGACTCAAACTTACAACGCGTAAGCTGCAGCCGCGTTCCCGCCAGAGCCAGCGCGCAATCAAGATTGAGCGGTTCCGGGGGAAGTACGCCCTTAAGTTGCGGCACCGTCAGATTCCTGGCACGCAGGTTCGCCCTGCCCACGGGCTGCTGCCAGGATCCGGAAATATTCAGCTCCCCGATAAGTTCGCCCGACACGGTTCCCTGCCGGGGCACCTCCGCCGCCATTCCCGACAAGTCCGGAAGCTTGATCTGGCCATTCAGGGAAAACGGACCAGACAGAATGCTTTTCTCGGCAAAAGGATCATAAGGGATAAGGCCGGACAGGGAAACCTGCTGGCCAACCGCATTGTTGAAGGCAAATTTTCTCAACCGCACCCCTTCGGACGAATATGCCAGGTCAATGCTCCCAACAAATGGTTCAACAAAATGGGAGCTGCCAAGGGCTGCCACAGAGCCGACCAGTGCCCCCCTGGCCCGGTTCAAGGGGCCTTGAATCGCCAGATTAAACTCCAGCCCTTTAAAATCATACCCCGGCACCAAGAGTCCCTTCAGCCATTCGCCGCTTTTAAAACCGCTGGCCCTGAGCTGAAAACTCCCCTCTTCCTGCCGGGAAAGTTTCCCTCCGGCAGATACAGATCCGACCGGACTGCGCAGCACCATATTATCAATGACCAGACTTGTATTTCCGCCATAAACCGCAATCACGGCAAACGGTTTTTCCGCAACAAACCTGGCCCCGCCCCGGGACAGGATAAACTGCTGCAGTCTGGCGGATATCCTTTGCCTGGAAATATCGGCAGCAACATGGCCGGACAGGGAAAGGCTGCCCTGAGAAGTTTCAAGCCCTGCCTCTTTGCAGGCAAAATTCCGCCAATCTTCGGTATCAAGGGCCAGATCGCCCCGGGCTATGTCCAGGGTACCGAAACGCCCATTGCGCAGGGCAAGGGAAATATGCTGTCTGTTGCCAGGACTCTGGGTTACCGAACCGTGCAGGCTCCCGGAAAGATCGCCGACAATATCCTTGCAGGCAGAACCATACCGACCAAGTTCGCTGATCGCCACCTCTCCCTCAAGGGACTCGATCGCCTTGCGGGACAGCGAATACTTTCCTGAAAAGCGCACTCTGTCGTTCCCCTGCCGTATTTGCGCGGAAACAACCTGCACCTGCTTGCCGTCCGCTTTGGCCTCGAGCCGGAGATCGCCCAACAGGCACCCCTGATAGCGCAGCTTTTCTCCCTGAAGCTTGATGTGACCTTCCACCGCCTGCAAGGTGCCGCTGAAGCCCATTGTTCCATGCAGACTTCCGCCCATCTCCGGCAGATCTGACAGCGAAGCGAACTCCCGAAGATCCGTAAGGGCAATTTGAAACGTCCCGGTAAGCTGTTGCGTTGCAAATGACTGGTCGGCGGCGGGCAGCTCCATTGACCCATGACTGAGGATGAGCGAATTTCTGCTGCTCTGGAATCGCCCCTGGGTCAGAACAAGACGCTTCTCCTTGATCGTGCCTTCAAGTTCAAGAAAATGATTGGCTGGCAACAGAACAGCATCCGGACCTTTCCCGGCAATTTTCCAGAGGGCCGGAATATTTTTCAGCCGGGCAGCAAAATGCTCGACAGAAGCAGCTCCGGAAAGCCGCTTTTCTTTGAGGTCTGCGAGCGGCAGCACTCCATTGGTGATCGTCAGCCGGTTTCCGGCAAGGCCAACATCAAAACGATTCAAGACAAGAGCATCATCCTTGAGAAGCGTCGCACAGGAAAGATCAATGTCCTCACCGTTTACAGTGCCCTGCCAAGCACCATCCAGTGTTCCGGAAACCCCTTGGTTGTTGATCCTTGCCGCAGCTTTGCCGGAAATCGTGCCACCCAGCATGTAGCCGGAAGAAGGCAGAAGCGGAGTGAGCTGTGCAAGATCAAGCGCTGCAAGGTTGAGGGAAAGATCGCTTACCTGGGCACCAAGAATGCCTGAGGCGGCCAACTCACCGCCGAAAACCTGCAAGCCAAGGGAAAAGGAATCCGGGGTTCCATTCTGCGCAAACAAAAATTGCCCTGTGCCGGAAATCTCTTTTCCGTCGAGAACAATACGTTTCAGAACCAGTGACTCCGGTCGATACCAGCAAGAGAGCGAGCCCGAAGCCTGCACCCCTTTTCCGCCGGCAGGAACCAGGGAAACGGACTTGCTCACCAGCTGCAGAAGCTGGCCCTGCCCCGGCACCGCCGCATCCACGGAAAAATCGAAACCAGTAAAAAAAAGCGCGTTGTCGCCATGCTGCAGCTTCAGGGAAAGATCTTGCCCGACAATCCTGGGCAGGTGCTGAGGCATGACGGTCACAGGAGCGTTCTCCTCTCCTGGCGCTGCAAGATCAAGGACAAGGTCGCCCCTGTCGATGGTAATCCGGGTGTTGGCCAGAAAAGCGTCCATGCCTTGAAAGAGATCAAGAAGCGAATAGTCCGCGTGCAGCGACTCGATGGAAAGCTCCGCCACTGCTGACGACTCGTCGGTACGCGTGGCCCTGATCTTTGCCATACGCAGGTCGCTGACCAGACTGCCCCCAAGCTCGATTTTACTGAGGGCAAGGTGATGTTCTGCTTCCAGATAATTGGTCAGGTTTTTTTCAATAACGAAAAAAAGGATCGGGCGGCCGAAAAAAAGCACAACAAGGCACACCGCTACCAAAACAAGCAGGAAAAACCGAAACCGGGAATATGTTTGTTGCCAAAATGCCATAAGGAGTTGCCGTGAGCAGAGATTTCTTCCTTTTCAGACCGCATACTGCCGCAAAAAGTTCCCGAAAGGAAGAACTATATACCGTATGCGAGAGGGGAAAAACCACCGCTATTTTATTACCCCTGAGCAGAAAGACCTACAACGAAGAATCCCCTAGGAGCTGTATGAGATGACCCTGGTCCGGATCACCCCGGGATGCGCTTCGATCTCTGCCACCAGTTTCTGCGGGATTCCGGACTCCAGATCGATGATGTTATAGCCGATGACGCCGTTTGATTCATTGAGATAGCTTGCGATATTGATTTTGCTGGCGCCGATGGCATGGGAAGCAAAGCCGATCATGTCCGGGATGTCCCGGTTGATCATGATAAAGCGGGTGTGCACCTTATCGGAGGGAACCGATTCGGCGGTGGGAAAATTGACGCTGTGGGTGATTGTGCCATACTCCAGGTAGCCGCGCAGCTCCCGAACGGCCATGCAGGCGCAGTGCTCCTCGGACTCCTCGGTGCTGGCTCCCAGATGCGGGGTGGCGATAATCTGCGGGTGGGCCAGAGTGGCGGAAGTGGGGAAATCGGTAATATAGGCGGAAAGTCGGCCGCTGGCCAATGCAGCAAGCACCGCCTGTTCATCGACAACGGGGCCGCGCGCGTAGTTGACCAGAATGGCCCCATTCGGCAGCCGATTGATCAACTCTGAATTCACCAACCCTCTGGTTTTTTCATTGAGCGGCGTGTGCACGGTGAAGATATCGCTTTTCCCCACCATTTCTTGCAGGGACCGGGACAGAGAAACCTCAGGGGAAAGGTCATGGATATTCTCCAGAGCCGGGAAGGGATCAAAGCCGATAACCCGCATCTGCCGCATGATCCCACCGTTGGCAACCCGAATGCCGATTTTCCCCAACCCCAGCACGCCAAGGGTTTTTCCGGCCAGCTCAAACCCCTTGAACAGCGATTTTTGCTTCTCGATCCGGGAAGCGATTTCCTTGTCGGCAAGACCTGCCAGGCTCTGACTGAAAGCGAGGCTATGATGAATATTACGCACCTGGATTCCCAACATGACGAAGACCAGTTCTGCCACCGCATTGGCATTGGCGCCCGGCGTATTGAAAATGCAGACCCCCTGCTCGGTTGCCTTTGCCACGGTGATGTTGTTGACCCCTGCTCCGGCCCGGGCCACGGCCAGCAAGGAGGGATAGGCTGCGGTGTCCACCTTGGCGCTGCGCACCAGAATGCCTTGCGGGTCAGATTCTTCCGAGCTTACCTGAAACCGTTCATCAAAAAGAGCCAGTCCTTCCGGAGCGATCTTGTTGAGCACCTTGATCCGATAACCAGTCATGCTCCCTCCTGTATGCGCGGTAAAATGAAAAGAAAAATCTGATTATTGAGCCTTCTCATTCAGAGTTTTCATATAGCAGACAGAATCCCATAGTCACGCAGCCGAGCACCGCAGAGGCTGCCGAAAAGGGGATTTGCACTGTTTGAGGCGAAGCCGAGTTTGCAAAGCCCCGGCAGCATTGAGGAGTCCCCCAAGGGGATAAACTCCGGGAATCCCGCCAAAGGCGGGACAAGCGGCTGGGTGCCTTTTCTTTTTCGTTCTTTTTCTTTGGGCAAGCAAAGAAAAAGAACAGAAGGATGAAACAAATTCTTGTATCTGCGAAGATTGCTTAGTAATCACGCAAACAAAAAAGGCCATACCTGATTGTAGCAGATTTCCCCTGCCCCAATCAGATATGGCCTGATTTTTTCTTTTTTAAACCGGAACTGCGAAACTCAACGCTCCTCGACACACACCTTGCAGCGCCCGGTTTTTTTCGCCTGATAGAGCACTTCATCGGCCCGTTGCAGCCATTCGTCCTTGCTCATTTCCGGACTCCACTGAACAAGGCCGATGCTCACTCCCAACCGGCTGCCGTCCCCGGCATTGAGATCCAGGCTATCGATGGCACCGCAGAGGCGCTCGGCCAGCAAACGGGCCGCGTCAAGATCGGTATCCGGCAGGAGCAGAACAAACTCGTCGCCGCCCATGCGCACCAGAAGATCACTGTTGCGCACCATGCCGGTCAAGGCCTTGGCAACCATTTGCAATGCACTGTCCCCGGCGGCATGCCCCAGGGTATCATTGATCTGTTTGAAATGGTCCAGATCCATGCTGGCCACGGTGATGGGCCGGTCATGGCGGCGTGCGGTTTCCAGTAAAGGTCCGATGCGCTCCTCAAAAACCCGCCGGTTATCAAGACCGGTGAGCATATCCCGCCGTGCCTGGGCGAACAGATCTTCATACATAAGGGCGCGCTGCAGAGGTTCTCCCAAAATCTCCAAGGCATCCCGTAAAATCTGGGTTTCCTCCGCTTCAATGCAGGTTCCCCGACGCAGCAGCATCAGGCAGCCCTGATGGGCAGCGGCAGTATCAATGGCGAAGGACATCTGCCATTGCTGTACAAAAAAAGGACCCCACTCACAGCAGGTGTCATCCAGCAGACAGTCCCGCTTCTCAAATACTTCTTCCGCGGTCTGCATGGCAAGACGCCGTTCCGGGCCATGGCAGGAACAGATTATATGCACCCGGCTTCTGTCGAGGCTGCGGTAGGCAATCAGGTCATGCCCGACCAGCGGCATCAGCCACACGGAAAAGGCTTCGATCATGCCCTGCAGGTCGGTGGCACAGGCCAGTCTTGCATGCAGTTCGTTTACCTGTTTTAACCACTCCGATTGGCGGCGGTAACGATCAAGCTCCACCATCAGATGATCCAGGTTGATCGACTCTGTCTTTTCCCTATCAGAGAGAGAGATTGCGGCGTTCATTGCAACGGCTCCTTTCATTTCTTTGAAAATGGTCCCCTGCCCCGAACTGTTGCTATTTTCATGCCAGACCGTTACCCCTTCTCCCCTGCAACCCTGCCCAGAACGAAATTTCCTGGAATTGGCACACTTATCTGCCAGAAATAACAACAAAAATATACTTTGGAATAAAAACACTAGAAGTATCCAAAAACAGCTTTCTGTCAACGCACAGGGAAAAATTTTCCCGCCACAGTCGTCAATTTACTGACACCATTCCCCCCTGTGCCAACATTTCCCGACCCAGGCAATCGTTTCCTTGCATCCGCAAAAGAAGCGGATATCATGCAACAATACACCCACCCAGTTCATGCCAGGGAGCGCCCCGCATCCATGCCGATTCCAATGAGCCGCCGCATCATCCATCTTGACATGGATGCCTTTTACGCCTCAGTCGAGATTCTCGACAATCCTGCCCTTCGCGGCCAGCCCGTGGTGGTGGGCGGCAACGCTAACCGCGGCGTGGTATGTGCCGCCTCTTACGAGGCCCGGAAGTTCGGAGTTCATTCGGCCCTGCCCATACTCACGGCCAGGAAACTCTGTCCGCACGGGGTATTCCTCCCTGTCCGCATGGGACGCTACCAGGAAATTTCCAGCCGGATCATGGACATCTTCCAACGCTTTACCCCGCTGGTGGAGCCGCTCTCGCTGGATGAGGCCTTTCTGGATGTCACCGCCAGTCAGAGCCTGATGGGATCGGCCGAGGATATTGCCCGACAGATCAGGGTGCTGGTGCGGGAAACCCTCGGCCTTACCGTCTCGGCCGGGGTTGGAGGTTCAAAACTTGTGGCCAAGATCGCCTCTGATCTTAACAAGCCCGATGGATTGACCATTGTACCTGCCGGCCAGGAAGAGATATTTCTGGCTCCCTTGCCAATCGGTCGTTTGTGGGGTGTGGGACGAACAACACGGGACGCGCTGGCACTTATCGGGGTAACCACCATCGGCGATTTACGCCGCATGCCTCAGTCCATCCTCATTGCCAAGTTCGGCAAGGGTGGCCTTATGATGCACGAATCAGCCCGGGGGATTGACCACCGTCCGGTTGAACCGCGACAGGAAGCCAAATCCATCGGCCACGAAGAGACATTTGCGGAAGATTTACGTGATACAAAAAGAATCGAACAGGAATTGCTGGCTCTGTGCCTCAAGGTCGGCAAACGGGCGCGCAACCATGGGCTAGGAGGCAGAACCGTCACCATCAAGGTTAAATACCGGGATTTCGTGCAGGTAACCCGCTCGCTCACCCTGCCGGAGCCGGTGGCAGACGACAAATCGATTTACCAGACCGGCCGAACGCTTCTTGGAAAAACAGAGATCGGCATACGCCCCATTCGCTTGCTGGGAATATCATTGGCAAACCTGACCGGTGCCGGGACCGGTTGCGGTCAGTTGTCATTGTTCGGAGAAAACCGGAGCCGGGCAAAAGGCAGCCGCCTCTATGAGGCCATCGATGCAATCAGCGATCGGTACGGCAGTGGCAGTATCGTCCCGGCAACGTTGGTGGAAAAAAAAGAGGCGGAACAGGAATCAGATAAAAAAAAGAGCTAGTGGACTCAGCCTCAATACTTCAAGCCGACCCGGTCGCGGACCAGATCCAGAGTTACGACAGCCCTTTCCCTTGCCTTGATTGCGCCCTGTTGCAGGATCGCCCGCACCTGAGCCGGATCACTCAGCAGCCGGTCGCGTTTTTCCCTGGCCTCCCGGAAATACTCCCAGAGGAGATCAAGAAGTTCCAGCTTGATCTTGCCGTACATGGCCCCGCCGTTGACATAGAGACCACGCACCTCGGCCAGTCTATCTGCCGGCGCAAACAGCTTGAAGAGACTGAAGAGGTTACACTTGTCCGGATCCTTTGGCGCTTCCACCGGGGTGGCATCGGTGACAATGGCCATGACCTTTTTCTTCAACTCTTTTTCGGTGGCGAAGATAGGGATGGTGTTGCCATAGGATTTGGACATCTTCTGCCCGTCCAGACCGGGGATGGTGGCCAGGTTGTCATCAATAACCGGCTCGGGCACGACAAAGGTCTCGCCAAAGGTGTTATTGAACTTGATGGCGATATCGCGGGCCACCTCAAGATGCTGTTTCTGGTCTTTGCCCACCGGTACACGTTCCGCCTGAAAAAGCAGAATATCGGCGGCCATCAGCACCGGATAAGCGAACAGGCCGTGACTCGGAACAATGCCCTTGGCAACCTTGTCCTTATAAGAGTGGCAACGCTCAAGCAACCCCATGGGGGTCAGGGTGGAAAGTACCCAGGCCAGTTCCGTAACCTCAGGCACATCGGACTGGACCCAGAAAAGGCAGCGGTCTGGATCGAGCCCCAGAGCAAGAAAATCAGTGGCCGCCTCAAGGGTGCCGCGCGACAACCGCTCCCTATCCTGCACCGAGGTGAGTGCGTGAAGGTCGACGATAAAGGCATACAACTCGCTTGAATCCATGTTGTCGATCATGGAGCGCATCATGCCAAAATAGTTGCCGATATGAAGCTGGCCAGAAGGCTGGATTCCGGATAAAATTCTCATTGCGTTCTCTCTTGGTAACGGCGTTTACATAGCCGGATCATTGCGCATCGTCTATATTCCGAGGCAGTGGATGTATAAAAAAGGCCGGAGCAATCTTAGCGTACTCGTAAAAAAAACAAAAGAGTTCCAAAGCAACACCTGTTGTAATCGCGTCTTTTTGCGATTTCAACCATCTTTTTCCGCCCCGCGATTTTCCGCCTTTTTTTTTGCGATTGACAGCTTCATCGACCAACGGTACACCTTTGCATGCATCCCCAGAAGAAAGACCTTGGAGACACCATGAAAAAACATGCCCATATATCGGCCATGCTCACCCTTCTTTTCCTTGTCAACGGCTGCACCTTGCCGGCCGTGAAAGAGCCGGCTCCCCGCATGGACAAGGAAGCCGCCGCAGGCAAAGCCGTCCAGCCGGAAAAACCGGCCGCTGCGGCACACCCTGAAACAAAAGGGAAACGTGTTTCCCTTATTCCCAAGGAAAGCGCCCCGCAGACAGCCAAGGAAATACCGCCGGACAAGGCGGCCGTCCCTGCCCAGGAAGAAATCCCGCCGGAACAGCCGCAGCCTCCTCCTCCCCAGCCCCAGGTGTTTGCGGATTACAACACAGGATTGACCTTTACCTACCAGCGGCCCTGGCACCTGGTCTCAACCATGGGAGACGGGCCTGTTCTCGGCAGGGACGGACAGTCTCAGCTGACCGCCCGCTTCACAACCCTGACCACAAACAAAGAGAAAGGCGCGCAAGCAGGCTATTTTTATGTGCCCGGCGACAGCCTCACCGGGACAATCGGCAAAACCTTGAGTTCCATTCTTGGAGTTGAGGCCAAACAAACAACACAGGGGAAAACCCCCATTGATGTCCTGTTGACCCAGAAACATTTCCCCAATCTCATCATCGAAAAACGTTATCGGGGGAACAATGGCGGGATAGTTGTCCAGAGATGCCGCCACAAACAGATTCCAGGCCAGATTCAGGTGTACCATATCTTCATCGGAGACAAGGTTGCGTCATACAGCCTCTCCGAAATACAGAATCGCCAGCTCAAGCTTGAAATGCAGCAGATCGTACTCTCCACCAGAAAACCATAAGGATTGCGGATCATGGAAACTGAAACGGTGCCATCATGACCAAACTACATTTTCCCAAACCGTTCAGGCACGAACATCCGCCGGTACAAAACGTCAACCAAATCATCGCAACCCAACTAACCTTCGGCCAAAAAGCCTCCGACTGGGTCGCAATGCATCTGGGAAGTTGGTGGTTCATCATCATCCAGACAATAATCCTGGCCCTCTGGGTTATTGTCAATATTACCGCCTGGATTCTCCACTGGGACCCCTACCCCTTTATCTTCATGAATCTGGTGCTTTCCCTGCAAGCCGCCTATGCGGCGCCCATCATCATGATGAGCCAGAACCGGCAAGCCAACCGGGACCGGCTGGAAGCGCGCAACGATTACCAGATTAACGAAAAAGCCGAACAGGAAGTCCGCGCCATTCTCGAACACCTGGCGGCACAGGATGCGGCCCTGCTTGAAATACACCAGTTGCTTGCCCAGATACAGGAAAAACTGGACCTCTCCGAATCAGCATCCGCGCCCCAGAAGATCGGTTAAGCGCTCGGTCAATTGCTTTTTCTGTCCCACAAAAAAATCCTCTTCCCGAAAAGGAAAGAGGATTTTTTTACGCCCCGCACACAGACCTATGAATTCAGATACTGCCTGATCCCGTCGGCAATGATCTTGAAAATCTCGGTAAACCGCTCTTCGTTACGCTCAAGCAGGGTGATGCGGAACCCCTGCAACTCGGTGGCGAATGAGGAAAGCGGCACCACGCATACACCGGTGGACCCCAGTAGGTAATAAACAAACCGCTTGTCAAAGGCCACATTCGGCCCGCTCACCAGATTTTCCACATGGGTGCGGACCTCTTTACTGCCGATGGACAGCGTCTGCCGACTGTTCAACCGGCCTTCTTTAAAAACCACGCTCATGTAAAATGCGCCGTTGGTCCGGTTCACCAGCACGCCGTCAATATCCTTCAGGGCATCATAAGCGATATTGGACAACTTCTCGTAGCGGCTGATCCTCTCCTGCAGATAAGGAAGATACTGCGGGTGGCTGAGGATTGCCGGGATCGCCCTTTGCGGCAGAGTGGTCGAGCAGACCTCCACCATCTTGGCGTTGAGAATCGAAGTCACATACTTGGCAAACATGGGGTCGCGGTCGGCATTATAGACTTCGATCCAGCCGCAGCGGGAACCGGGCCAGGGCATTTCCTTGGAAATACCCCGCATGCAGATGGCAGGCACATCCCCGATCACTTCGGCCAGAGGCAGGGTTTTCTGCCCGTTATAGATGATGGCCTGATACACCTCGTCGCAGATCACGAACAGATCATATTTCCTGGCCAGAGCCACCATGCCCCGCAGAATTTCCTCGGGATACACCGCACCGGTAGGGTTGTCGGGGTTGATGATCAGGATGCCGACCACCGCAGGATTATATTTAATGCGTTTTTCCAGATCATCAAGATCCGGATACCAATAATTATTGGGATCCAACCAGTATGTTACCGGGCGATCTCCGGCATGGGCCGCTTCCGCCGAAGAATGGGTCGTGTAACTGGGCGACGGCACCACCACTCGAGCGGTAGGTCGCAGGTAACCGAAAACCTTGCTGATCGCGTCGCCTAAGCCATTAAAGAAAATGATGTCGTCGGGACCGATCTGCACCCCGCCGCGCTTGTTGGTCTTTTCGGCAAGAAATTCCCTGGTCGCCAGCATGCCCCGGGTCGGGCAATAACCGTAGGTGGCATCTTCCATGACCAGATCGGAAACGACCTGTTTCATCCACAGGGGAATCTCTTCGCCCTTGGCAATGGGGTCACCTATATTCTCCCAGTAGACCTTGGTTCCCAGCTTCTGCAATTTCTCGCCGACAATGACGATGTTGCGGATCTCATAGGTCAGTTCTCCGGCACCGACATGCAGGATATCAGTACGCATGCACGCATTCTCCCTTAAAAAAAGTCGTGGTGGTGTTTTCGTTGCGACTGGGGGATTTGCAAGCAAATCAGAAAAAGACACTCTGCAGCGTGGCAGCACACCTCGCCCAGACGCAAGGACAAAGGGTATTTATTAACACCAGCCCCAGCCAGAAGTCAATAAGTCCTTTATCAGCACCACAACATTGCCGATAGAGAAGTTAAGAGGTGGGCAAAAAGGGCCATTCAGCAGCCCGCAGCGACAGGAGGATTAGCAATGACAATCATCCGGTTTTCGATTCTCAACGATGTGGTTCGATTTGGCGCCAAACAACGGCAAAAGCTCACGAGCAGGGGATGCAATGAGCCCTACAAGAACCGATACTGGTGCCCGAGAAAAAAATGGTTCAACACCGAGCCCTGCCCTTTCCTCTGTCTGCGGGAATGTGACAATTACCAGTCCATGTGCGGAGTGATCTGATGGCTTCGGTATGCTTGGCAATCTTGCCCGTGTTTTCACTGCAGCAGCACAATCTTTCTGCCAACTAAATAAAATCGCCGCCAACAGCGACGTTTACGCTGTTGGCGGCGACAGTTATTTCCTAGGCAATCCTCAATACCCTATTGCCGTTCAGCAATAGGCACAAACGGCCGCCTTTTGGGGCCGACATACACCTGCCTGGGCCGGCTGATCCGCCAGTCCGGATCATCCCACATTTCTTTCCAGTGGGCAATCCAGCCCGGAAGTCGGCCGAGGGCGAACATCACCGTGAACATATTGGTGGGGATACCGATGGCCCGGTAGATGATCCCGCTGTAAAAATCCACGTTGGGATAGAGGTTACGCTCCACGAAATACTCGTCTTTCAGAGCTACTTCTTCCAGTTCCTTGGCGATATCCAGCAGGGGGTCGGAGATATTCAAGGCCACCAGCACATCATCGCAGGCCTTCTTGATAATCCGTGCCCGAGGATCATGGGTCTTGTAGACCCGGTGCCCGAAACCGACCAGGCGGAAAGGATCGGCCGGGTCCTTGGCCATGGCAATATATTTCTTATAATCCCCGCCTTCCTCATGAATCTGGGTGAGCATCTCCATCACCGCCTGGTTGGCACCGCCGTGGAGCGGTCCCCACAAGGCGTTGATCCCGGCGGAGATCGAGGCGTACAGGTTGACCCGGGCGCTCCCTGCTACCCGAACCGTGGCGGTGGAGCAGTTCTGCTCATGGTCGCCATGCAGGATCAGCAATTTGTTCAGGGCCTTGACCACCGTATCGTTGATCTCGTATGGCGCAACCGGCGAATCAAACATCATGTTCAGGAAGTTGGCGCAGTAGCTCAGGTCGTGCCGTGGATACACCAGGGGCTGACCCATGGATTTTTTATAAGAAAAAGCCGCGATGGTCCGCACCTTGGAAAGCAACCGGGCTGCCATCTTGTCGATATTTTCCAAGGGATTGGCCAGCATCTCCGGATAAAAGCTGCACAGGGAGTTCACCATGGAGGAAAGAATGGCCATGGGCGGACTGTTGGCCGGGTAGCCGTCAAAAAAACGGATCATGTCCTCATGGACCATGGCGTACTTGCCAAGCATATGACTGAATTTGCTCAACTCCGCCCGGGTCGGCAGGTTGCCGTGGTCCAGAAGATAGGAGACCTCGACAAAGGTACAATTCTCGGCAAGATCCTCGATGCCGTAGCCACGATAGCTGAGAATTCCCTCCTCCCCATCCAGAAAGGTGATGCTGCTGCTGCAGGAACCGGTATTCATGAACCCGCTGTCCAGGGTGATGTAGCCGGACTCGGCACGCAACGACCGGATATCAATGGCCCTTTCCCCCTCACTGCCGACAACGATCGGCAAATAATAGGTTTTTCCTTCGAGTTTCAACTCTGCTTTTTCTTGACCCACAACCACATGTTCCATAAGTGCCCCTCGCCGTTGCCCCGCTCGTGTAACGACGGCTTGCCTGTATTTTCGTAAAAACCGTAATGAAAGATCATCTCGAA